>JBKJXT010000152.1:0-21698 GCA_046716205.1 Actinomycetota bacterium | reverse complement strand
CGAACAGCTCGAAACGGGTGGGGCTGAAGCGCATGTAGTAGCCACCGGCCATGTCGAGGAACACGTTGTCCTCGTTGCCGGCCTCGGTGATCTTCAGGCCGCCGACGATCTCGAACGCGATCGACTGTGGCGCGAGCTCGTACGTTCGGTTCTCGCCGCGAACGATGTAGATGTCGTCGCCGTCGAAGTCCTTGACCTTCTCGATCCAGAACTGACGGCCGTCGCCGTTCTTGATCCTCCATTGCTTGCCCGCCTGGATGCCCTCGATCGTGGCGTTCTGCAGCGTGACGGCGATGCCGGGCTCGAGCTTGAACTTCTGGCCGGTGAGGATCTGGACCGACAGATCTGTGTCTCCGGTGGGCCCGTCCGGGAGCCCGTCGTTATCGCGGTCGGTGCCGGGCGTGGCGAGCCTCGTGGCCCACTCGGCCGCGTTGAAGGCGACCGGGTTGAAGGTGTCGGTCGGCAGCGCTGCGCTGATCGCCGACGCGTCGATCGCGAACATCACGCCACCTGGGATCCCCTCGAGCGAGATCGTCTCGCGCTGGATCCGCGTCGTGGAGTTGATCTGCAGCAGCGCTTGGCCGCTGAGGTGCACGCCGTAGGGCTTGAGGAAGTCGAAGTTCGTCGCGAAGGTGGCGACGCCCCAGAACTCGATGTCGGTCAGCGAGTCGCCGAACTCGAGCACGAAGGTGGCCGCGCCGGAGGCGAGGTTGCCCAGCTTGATCACCTTGATCGTGCCCGACGCAGTGAGCTTGAAGCGCGTGCGCTCGCCATCGCCAGGCACCAGGCGCTTGCCGAACTCGAGGCTGACCTTGCCGCGGATCTCGAGGATGGGCTCGTCGAAGAGGTCGGCGAGGCGCAACTCCATGCCGCCGGAGAGGTCGATGAAGAAGACCCTGAAGGTGAGCGGGTCGGTCGACTGCTGAAGCGCCTGGGTCAGCCTGAAGCTCTCGGTCTCGGCCACACCCAGGTTGCCTGCCTCGTCCTGCCAGGATCCGCCGAGGAATCCGACGTTGACCTTGCCGCCCTGGAACGCGCCGGTGAGGTAGTAGCGAACCGTGCGGTTCTCGGTGTCTACCCGATCGTCGTCGAGGATGTTCGCGACCGACGTGACCGCCATGCCCGTTGCGCCGGCCCCCGTCACGGTGATCTCGTCACCTTCGTCGGTGATCTCGCCGTCGACGAGCGCGCTCTGCCCGATCGCCCGGAACAGGACGTCGATGTAGGTGTTCTCCGCCAACGTGATCGTCTGGGCCGTCAGCGTGACGCCGGGGATGGGCTCGCCGCCCGCGTCGAGGAAGTCGATCGCCGAGTTGTCGAAGGTCAGCGTGATGTCCTCGCCGGCCGTCAGCGTCCCGATGTAGACGTAACGGAAGGTCCAGGTCCCGACACCGGTCGACACGAGGACGGGCACCTGCTCTTCGACCAGCGTGATCGTGCCGGCCTCGGGGTCCGCCGCCGCCACGGTGAACTCGGGCGAGACGTCGGTCACCGAATCGAGGTCCAGATCGGTCGCGCCGGACGGCCGCGTGTAGGTCACGTCGAAGAACCCGCGCTCGTTGAGGTCCTCAGCGCCGATGGTCGTTCCTGCGATCGGGCCGGCCAGGTCGCCGGTCAGCTCGACCACGTGGAACTCCTCGCTGTCGAGCGCGTTGCCCACCGTGGTGTTGGCGAAGGTCGCCTCGTCGAAGGCGTGCGACGCGAAGGAGTTCGCTCCGAAGGTGACCGTCACGTCGCCGAGCCCGAAGGTCCCCGTCGTGTAGAAGCGGTAGATCGACGTGCCGGGCAGCAACGTCGGCCGGACCGTCGTCACCACCGCGACGCCCGCCGCGCCCGGACCGGACAGCTGAAGCTCGTCGCCGGTGATCGAGGACGCGTCCAGCTCGAAGCCCGTCAACGGCGTGAGGCGAGCATCGAGGTAGCCGATGCTCGGCGTCGCGATGCTGCCGACCGTGAAGTTCGTCGGGGATACGGGCCCGGTCGAGGTGTTCAGCACGGTCCCACCGGCAGCGTTGACGAGGGCGAACCCTTGCTCGGCGCTGGTCGTCAGGAACGTGAGCGTGGGCGCCGCGCCGGTGTGCTCGCCCAGGGTCCAGTAGCGGAACACCCAGGTGTTGGAGCCGGGCGCGTGACTGATCAACGTGGGCGCCTGCGACGGATCGAGCTCGAAGGTCGACGCGGTCATCGTGAACTCGGCGCCGGCGTCGGTGATCGAGCCCAGATCGAGGGTCATCCCCGTCGGCGCCACGAACGAGACGTCCATGAAACCGCGACGGTTGAGGGCGCGCTGACCGACTGAGCCCTCGGAGTCGGGCGAGACGAGCGCGGCGGTCGGACCCACAACGCGGAAGGTCTGGGTCTCGGGCTTGCTGGTGTACGTCACGCCGCGGGTCTTGCTCGACACGCCGTTGTCGACGAACACGACGTCGACGGGTCCCATCGCGAAGTCGCCGTCGATGTAGTAACGGAACTTGCCGCCACCGAGGTCGCTGGGCGCGCCCACGAGCGTCAACCCGGACGGGAGGGTGAACTCAGCGGGCCCGTCGGTGATCGAGGTCAGGTCGAGCCCGTCGCCCGATTGCGGCGTGGGCGCCGAGGCGGTCGGGCGGAACAACACGTCAAGGTAGGTGCGGTCGTTCGTGAGGTGCAGATCGTTCAGAAGCTGGTCGGGCTGGACGGAGGGCAGGAACGACCAGCCGCCGTCGGTGAAGTCCACGGTGACCGCCGTTCCGACCGTCGCGGTCGTGCCCGACGCCTTCAAGCGGTAGCGGTAGGTCAGCGGGCTCGAGACGCTCACGGTCGGCGCGAAGGCGGGATCGATCTGGATCGTCCCACTCGCGGGCGTCAGCGTGAACTCCGCGTCCGCGTCGGTGATCGAGGCCGGGTCGAGCACGTGGAGGTTCGGCGGGGTCGGGAACGTGATGTCGATGTAGGTCGTGTTGATGATCCCTGCGGTGCCGCTCGCCGCGCCGTCGGTGCGGTAGGACCAACTGCCGATCAGGAACGACAGGGTGACCGCTCCCGTCGCGAACGAGCCGGTCAGCCAGATCCGGAAGGTATCGCCTGCGGCGCTGGTGGAGACCAGCATCGGCGCCTGGGCGAGGTCGAGGATGACCGTCCCCAGCCCTGGACCCGAGAGCGAGAACTCGGGCTTGAGGTCGGTCACCGAGGCGCGGTTGAGCTGGTGGCCGGACGGGACCGCGAAGAGCACGTCGATCCAGTTGCGTCCGTTGATGGCGGCGATGTCGATCTGGTCGTCGTTCGCCGGGCCGACGATGTCGGCGCTCGGGCCCCGGGCGCGCAGCACCCGGTCCCCGGTCAGGTCGTCCTCGTTGGCGAGGTTGGTGTTCTTGCCGCTGTCACGCCAGCCGGTCCCGCTGCTCTCGTTGAAATCGGTGAAGTCGATCGACACGTCGCCGGACGCGTAGGACACGCCTGCGCTGGTCGCCAGGTAGCGGAAGCGCGTGACGCCCTCGTTCGCGAGGCGCGTGTAGAACGCGTCGTCGCTCTCGCCGCTGTCCTTGACCAGGAACTGCGCCTCGAGCACGCCCGTGTCGGCGTTGGGCGTGAACGCGACCGGGATCGGCGTCCCATTGAAGGTGGGCGCGCCGCCCGTCGTGTTCGCTGCGACGGTGAACTCGGCCCCCGAGTCGAGGATCGACGCGTAGTCAAGCGCTGCGCCCGGCGTCGGCGTGAAGGTCACGTCGATGTAGAGGAACAGCGTCGAGGAGTTCCCGTCCGTGCCCTGGTCGCGGTCGGCGTTGAGCACGGCGACGTCGACCGAGGACGTGGTGAAGGGCGCGCTGACGACGGCTCGCGGCGCGACCACGGTGAACGCCGCCGAGGAGAGCTCGCTGCCGCCGGCGGTATCACTCCACGCACCGGCCGGGAATGTCACGGTGACGGTCCCCAGCGAGAAGTCGCCGGAGAGGTAGTAGCGGTAGATGGCCGTCCCGGGGATCTTGGTGGGAGTGATCGAACCGTTCGCGGTCACGCCGCCCTGTGAGAAGGTCAGGTCGTTCCCGCCGACCGTCGCCTCGCTGAGGGTCTGGCCCCCACGCGGCACGAGCGCGACGTCGATGTAGGACGTGTTGAGCTGCCACTGCACGACGGTCGGAGCCGTGGCGATCGGGACATGCTCGCCCGAGGCCAGGTCCTGGGCCGTCCAACTATCCGCGATCGGTGTCAGCGTTCCCGTGCCGGTCAGGGTTGTTCGCGTCCAGAACCGATAGGTATTCGTCGCCTGATCGATCAACAACGGTCGCTGCGTCGAGTCGAGCGCGACCGGCTGCCCGCCGACCATGAGCGAGAACTCCGGCGCGCTGTCCAGGATCGAGTTCGCGTCGAGGCGGTGACCCGCGGGCACGGTGAACCGGACGTCGACGAAGCCGCGACCGTTGATGTCACCCAGCGAGACGGAGTCGCCTTCGCGCGGACCGCGGAGGAACGCGGTCGGCACGGCTGGGGGCTCCTCGGGAACGATGATTTCGATCTCTTGGCCGCTGACGTTGCGGAAGCCCATCTTGAGGCGGCCGTACATCGTCAGCACGCGGACCTGGTCGGGGATGTCGGCTAGGAACAGGACCGTGACGTCGCCCTGGCTTACCCTCGAGAGATCCGCGTACAAACGGCCGCTGAGGCTCAAGCTGTCCGAGGCGAAGTTGAGCTTGCCGATGATGAGGAACTTGCCGTCGGTCGAGAACTTCACCACAACCTGCCCGTTGAACACTTGCTGGGAGGCGTAGATCGTGTAGATCTTGGCCGAGCCGGTGATCGTCATCGGCGCAGTGAACGCGGCCGCGAATCCGTTCATCGACGGGTTCGCCTTGATGGCTGCGTACTGCTTGACGACCTGTAGCTTGACCGTGTCGAGCCACTGATCCGGTGTCATCGCGCTGGGCAGGTTGAAGTCCGGCCCGCGCAACAGGAACGGATCGTCGATCGAGGGCAAGGTCTTGAAGAACTCGACGCCCGCCGCGAAGTCGTTCAGGGCGAGACCGATCTGCGGCACGATAACCACGCCACCGGGGATGCTGGCGCTGAGGTACACGGTCAACGGCCCAAGCTCGGAGAGCGCGAAGCGGATCGTCACGCCGATGCCGCTGAACTCGAAGCCTCCCTCGACCCCCACGAAGAAGACGCGATCAGCCACCGGCGTCGTAGCGTCGAACTGATCGATCATGCGGCCGCCGGCGTCGAGCTTGAGGATGCCGCCGATCAACGCCGCGCTGATCTTGCCGCCGAACAGGTTGCCCTTGACCTGCACGCCGATCGAGGCGATGTCGATGATCGGGAACTGGCCGGCCAACAACTTGCCGACGTCGATCTTGACGCCCTCGATCGTGCCCGAGAACTCGAGCCCTGCGATGCCCTTGATCCCGACGACGCTGGCCGACAGGGTGAGCACGAAGTCCGTCGGGTCGGTGTTGATGTCACGCCACTCGATACCGATCGCCTCGATGCGCACGGGCAGCCACTCGGGCCACTTGAACGCGCCCCCGTCTGCCCCGCCGACGCTGAGGAACACGCCGAAGCCGGGGCGGGTCACAAACGAGCCGTTGCCGAGGAAGGCGAAGTTGCGCGCCTCGCCACCGATGACCAGGCCGCCGATATTCACTTCGGCTCCGACGGAGGTGAAACTGACCATGGTCTCTTCGGGTCCGGCACCGGTGTCGAGCATGAAGTCGACGGCCTTCAGCGTCACCACCGAGGCGATCTGGATCTTCAGGGTGTCGACCTCGAAGCGGAAGCCCACGACCGTGCCGTTCTCGAACTCAAGCGTTGCCTTCACCGCGGTGGTGTCCGGGACGCCGCTGACGTCACGGGTGGGCTCGGCCGACGTGCGGTCGGTGATCGTTCCGCTGACCGGCTTGCCGGGGAGGAAGCTCACGCCGCCGGATGCGATGAAGATGTTGCCGTCGAAGTCGATCGCCTGGCCGAAGATCACCTTGAAGTTCTCGACCCCGATGCGGATGTCATCGAACTCCAGGATCGAGCCCAGCGAGATCTTCTGCGCGCCGGTGGTGCTCGACGCACAGGTGGTCGCCGGGGTCGTGCCCGTCGCGGGCTGCGGCGTGCATCCGGGCTTGTACATCAGCGTGCCGCGCCCGATCTCGAACCCGTTGTCGTAGACGGTCAGGCCGGGCATGCGAGTGCCGCAGACCGCTGCCTCGCACGGCGAGATCGTGGCGGACAAACCGATCGGGATGACCTCGATCGAGGCGGTGTCGACGACGAGGATCTTCTCCGGCACGCCCGGGAACCGCTGCTCGTGGTTGGGATCGTGGGTGATGCGGATATTGCTCGCCGTCACGCGCAAAGCGTTGGGCACGAGCACCTCGAGCGAGCCGATCGTGAGCCCGAACTTGCCAGGGATCTCGAAGGCATCCAGCAGCGCCGACGGATCGTTGATCGCACCGACGGCCGTGAGGATGTCGACCTCAACGTCGAAGGTGCCCAGGATGTTGTTGAGGATCGCCGAGAAGCCCTTGCTCTGCTGGTTGGCTGCCCCGGCAGCGCCACCGAACGCCAGCGTCGCCTGGTTGATCTCGATGCCCACCGTGAGGACGAGCTTGCCCTCATGGAACTTCATGTCTGCCAGCCCGACCGTCGGGTTCAGGATGCGCAGCGGTCCGAGCTCGATCGGGTCCGGCGTGGTCGAAGCGGCTGCGGTCTGGTCGTTGGAGATCGTGAACGAGCCGAAGCCTGCACCGGGTTCGGTGATACCGGTGCCCGGGCACGCCGCGGTCGGCGTGTTCGCGGTGTCGGTGACCACGCACCACGCGGGGCCGCCGCCACCCTGGGCCAGCGCCGGGAACAACACGTTGACCTCGCCGGCCAGGAACAGCGAGCCGGTCGCTGCGCCCTGCTGGAAGCCCGTCTTCGGCGTCAGCCAGTAGCGGAAGGTGTTCGGTCCGATCTGATCGGGGTCAGGCGTCCCTGTGATGTAGCCGCCGGTGAGCGCGAGGTTGCTCGCGCCTGGACCGCTGATCTTGATCTCGTCGCCGTCGACCCCTCGCACCTTGCCGGCCATCCCCAGGTTGAACGTGACGTCGATGTACGGGCGGCCCGCGAACGTGCGGACGTTGACCGTGGCGCCGTTGAATGGGCTCGACAGCTGGGCCATCGGCACCACCGGCGCGGTGGAGGAGGACGTGAAGTCGATGCGGAAGAGCTCGCTCTCCTCGAGGTTCGTCGCCTGCGTCGGCTGGCCTGGGCGGTCGCGGAACGAGCCCGCGATGAAGCGGACCTCGACGGTGTTGCCTCGCGGATCCTGGGTGTCGACCTGCCATGCGGTGGTCGGGTTGCTGATCGCGTAGTGGAAGAGGTTCGGGTTGGTCGCGTCCTGCACGCCCGCGCCGTTGACGACGACGCCGTTGGCCGCGCCACCGAACAGGTAGAACTCGGGCGTCGAGTCGGTGATCGACGCGACGTCGAGGCCCCCGCCGTTGAAGTCGCGGTAGAGCACGTCGATCGTGGCGCCCTCGACACGCAGGTCGCTGATCTTGACGACCCGGCCGGCGAGCGGCGAGGAGAGGTCCGCCGTCGGCGCGCGCAGCGAGGTGGCCGGGCTCGTGAGCCGCACGACTTCCTGGCCGAGGATGTCGAAGCCGGTCGTGCGCAGCTCGACGAGCTGGAACCCGATGTCGCCACCGAAGGTGAAGCGAGCGCTCCCGAGGATCTTGAAGATCTCCTGCAGGCCGTCGGTGCCGGGGATGTTGATCGCGACGCTGGCGCGCGACACGTCGACGTCCACGCGACCGTTGGGCTGCTTGGTGAACCGCACCGAACCCGCGAGGGTGAACACGTCGGCGACGCTGATCGTCAGCAGCGGGCATTCCGCCATCGGATCGGACGGGCAAACCGCCGGTGTGCCGTCCGAGTTGACGCCGGTCTCGAACGTCTCGACCCAAGCCCCGTTGGTGAACGGCATCTGGATCCGTAGGACGTCGGGCTCGCCGGTGGGATCGTATTCGTCGACCTCGCCGTCGCCATCGTCGTTGACGCCGTTACCCGGCAGCACGACGTGGTCGGTCACCGCCCGGCCGGTGTGGTTGATCATCACGCGCAGCGATCCGCTCACGGTCAGCGGCCCGATGCCGACGAGCTGGGCCAAACCGTAGGCGTAGATCGCCGAGGTGTCGTCGGAGGTGTTCCCGATCAGCGCGTTGTCGTAGGTGACGACGCCGACGGTCGCGTCGGTGACGAGCACGCCGATCGCGTTGGGGTTCACGTTGCCGTTGGAGTCCCAGTACGGGCCGGCTCCCAGGAAGAGCTCGACGCCGACGGCCCCGAAGAAGCTCTTGTGGTTGTCCTGATCGGTGATGCTGGTGAACGTGCCCCGCAGGGTCAGGAAGTCGCCGATCTTGACCTCGACGTCGCGAGCGGTGAACTGGAACGTGTGCGGCTGGACGTTGACCCGGATCTGCTGGCCCGCGATCTCGACCAGCTCGTTGACGAGGCTGCCGGTGGTGTTGAACTCGAGGATGAGCTCGCCGTCGGCCGAGAACCCGCTGAAGGCGAAGCCGACCCTGCCGCGCAGCGACCCAGCGATGCCGCCGGAGCCCGGCACGCCCGCGGTCGCCGGCTTGATGATGATCGCGCCGCTGCCGTTGGCGAGCTGCGGTGCCTGGGCTTGGGTGCGGTTGACGCGCACCTCGACCTGGCTCATGGCTAGACGGACGAGCTTGCCGCCGGTGCCGGTGATCTGCTCGAACTGGAAGATGCCCTTGATCGACGCGGCCTCGTGGCCCTGCACGCGCACGGTCGCGATCAGCGGCGCTGAGGCCGTCCCGGCGGTGAACCGGACGTACGGGCCGGCCGGCAGGTCCAGGGTGCGCGGGACGCCGCCGATCGTGAAGGTCTCGTTGATGGCTCGGTTGGTCGTATTGATCGCGATCGTGACCGAGATGTTCTCGAGGTCGAAGCCGTTGGTCGCGTCCCCGAGGTTGATGTCGAACGTTCCGACGAACAGCTCGCCCGCGATCCCGCCGGTGCCGGGCTGACCGGGCAGCTCGGGCCGGATGATCAGCGCGCCGTCGTCGGTGTCCAAGCCGGGCGTGTCGACGCCGTCACCGATCACGAACACCGGCTGGGCGGGACCGTCGTTGCCGGGGCCGTTGTCGTCTGGGTCGCCGACCTCGACGTCGATGTCACCGATGCCGATCCGCGTGAGGGCACCGCCGTTGGTGCCGGTGGCCCGCTCGAAGCGGAGGTCGGCGCCGATCGAGAAGCCGGGGATGCCCACCGTGAAGCGGCCGCTCGCCGAGAGGATCCGCGAGCCGAAGTCGATCGTCATGGTCGGCGCGTCCAGCGGCCCATCGTCGTCGGGATCGGGGCCCGTGGTCACGACGAGCGGCATGGCGTCGAAGTCCACGACCGGAGCGAGCGCCGGCGCGCTGACCGCGGAGTCGGAGCCGCCGTTCACCTCGATCAGGACCTGGCTGGCGCTCAGCGTGACCGGGTCGATGCCGACGGCTTCGATCGCGCCGGCGGTCGCGCGCAGCGCGTAGAAGCTCCGCGTCCGGCTGCTCGGGTCGCCGATCGGCTTGAGCAGAGCCAGCGCGAACTCCACGTCGGTGAGCGCCAGACCGAGGGCACCCTCGTCGGCAACCTCGTCGAGCTCGTTGATGGATCCGTCGTCGTTGCTGTCGACGAAGTAGGGGCCGCCCGTGCCGACGAAGATGTTCACGTCGCTGGCGCCGATCTTGAGCGCCGTCATGTCCGGCGTCTCGCTGCTGCCGACCAACGGCACGTCCAGCAGGCGCGAGCCCTTCTCGAATGCGAAGTTGCCCGAGACGTGGACGAACTCGCCGATGGTCAGCGTGACCGCCCCGGATGCGCGGAACAGCCGGTCGGTGTACAGCAGCGCGATGACGTCCTCGGCGTCGGGGCCGGTCCGGATGGGCATGCCGCCCGAGCCGAAGCTGGCGACGAAGTCGACCACGGCCGGGGTCGCGCCCAGCGGGTTCACCGGCTTGGCGTCGTTGATCTCGATCGTCGCGCGCTCGATCGATGCGGTCAGCCCGTCGATCCCGACCAGTTCCACACCGCCCTGCAGTTTGAGCGAGAACGTGCTCTTCAGGTTCTGGCCCGCGAACCCGGAGACCGGCGTGCCGAGCGCGAGCGCGACGTCGACGCCACCGATATAGAGGCCGGTCGCGCCCGCATCCGCAAGCGCGTCCGCGCTCTCGAGGTCGGTGTCGCTGATCCCGCCGTTCACCACACCGAAGAAGGCGTTCGCGTTGCCGATGCCGACCTTCAGGAACGACATCTGCCCGGTCGAGCCGTTGCTGAGGGTGACGCTCTGTGCGGCGCCCTTCTCGACCGCGAACGATCCGGAGACCGAGGCGAAGATGTCGGTCCCGTCGCCGATCTGCAGCAGTGCGCGCCCGGAGATGCGGGTCAGCGCGCCGGTGAAGTCGATGTCGACGGTCGGGTCCGCGGGGTTCGGGCTCGCCGCGATCGAGAGCTTCCCGCCGGGCAGCCTGGTGAAGTCGATGACGTCCGGGGTCGGATCGCTGGGATCGGTCGCCTTGTTGATCTCGAGGCGCAGCATGCCCTCGAGCGTGAGGCCCGGGATGCCGACCAGCGCGACCTCGCCCTCGGCGAGCATCGCCATGTAGCTGCGCGCCGGGGTCGCGCCGGGAAGCGTCTTCATGAGCGCGATCCCGAGGTCGACCCCCTGGAGCACGACGCCGATCTCGTCGTCGTTGGCGTCGGTCACGCCGTCGAAGGCGTCCAGCTCGCCGTCGTTGTCGGTGTCGGGGTCGCCGACGCCCGCGAAGACGTCGAGATCGCTCAAGCCGATCGTGAGCAGGGAGACACGCTTGGTCGTCCCTGCCGCGACCCCGGTGACCGGGTCGACGGTGGTGACGAAGATGTCCTCGCCCTTGGTGATGGCGAACGAGCCGTGCGCGTGCACGAACCCTTCGATATCCACCAGGGCGGTACCGGCGATCTGGAGAAGGTCGCCGTTGAGGTCTATCGGTACTTCATCGCCCGCCGGCCCGGTGACGATCAGATCGTCGCCGAATGCGCCGGTGTCGGCGAAGCGAAGCGCTGTGGTCCAGTTGAGCGCCGGTGGCGCGCGGGCGCCGCCCGAGCCGCGGTTGATCTGAACCTTGAGCACCTGTGCCGTGAGGTTCAGGCCGGGCATGCCTTCCAGCGTTGCGCCCGTGATGTCCGAGGTGACCGCCATCCAGCTGCGCGGGTCGACCGTGCCACCGGCGCCGACCGCGGGCTTGAGCATGGCGATCGCGAGCTGTCCGGCGTCGACCCCGAAGCCGGTCCCATCGAAGCCGAGGAACAGGTCGTCGACGCTGAGGAAGACCGTGGTGAGGCGCGCCTCGTCGAGGTCATCCGGGTCGAGGCTCCCGTCGCCGTCGAGGTCGACGTCGACCGTGCGCGCCTCGAGCGCGAAGCCGACCTGGCCCGCCACGATGCTGAAGAGATCGACGTCGGCGACGGCCCGCGCCCGCAGGAACTCGCCCGTGAAGTCGATGGCGAAGCCGTCGACAACCAGCGCGTCCCCGAAGCTCCCGCTCCGGTCCAGGTCCAACGCGGTGGTCCAGTTCAGCGCGCCGGTGGGGGCGGTGGACTGGTTGATCTCGATAGACAGCAGCAGCGCGGTCAACGTCACGTTGTCGATCCCCACCAGTGCGACGTCGGTGAGCTCGCCGCGGATCGCGGTCCACGTGCGGGTGTCCGGCGCCTTCAGCGAGACGAGCACCAGGCTCCCGCCGCCGACCTCGAGCCCGATCCCGCCCGGCGCGCCCACGAAGACGTCTTGCACGGTGATCGAGATCTCGCTCAAGGGAACGTCGTCGAGGTCGATGCCGCCGGTTGGGTTGAACGACGGGTTGCCGCCGCTGCCGTCGGCGTCGCCGTCGACGTCCACGTCGATCGTACGAGTGGCGTAGGAGAAGCCGATCGTCCCGCGGACGAAGCCGAACAGGTCGACCGTCGCGTTGCCGCTGACGCCGAAGGCGGGCCCGTCGTAATCGATCGTGTGGCTCACCGGAACGGTCGGGGTGGTCACGACGATGATCACGGCGTCTTCGAACGACCCGTCGCCCTCGAGCCCGATCGCCTTGGTCCAGTCCAGCACGGCCGGGCCCGGCGTCGCCTTGTTCAGCTCGACGCTGAGGCTGTTGAGCGTCATCGTCACGTCGTCGATGCCGACGAACGAGCCGCCCGACACCGCCGCCTTGAGCGCCAGCCACGAGCGGCCGTCGGCCGCCTTGACCGTCGCCAGCGCCAGCGAGCCGTCGGCGATCTGGAACCCGATCCCGCCGGCGCCGACGAACAAGCCCTCGGTCCCGTTCGCGGCGTTGCCGTCGTCGGGGATGACCTGCAGGCCAAGCGTCATGAGCTTGGCTTCGTCGGCGTCACCGGTCGATGACGGCGTGAAGGCGCCGTCCGCGTTGACGTCGACGTCGACCAGTTGCTGCTCGAAGGCGAAGCCGACGTCGGCGGTGACGAGGCCTTGGAAGATGTCGATCGAGGCGACGCCCGCGACGCGCAGCTTGTCGCCGCTGAGATCGACGGCCTGGCCGAGGATGAAGAGGCGATCGGCAGGGTTCTCCCCCGCCGTCGCGTCACGGTCGATGTCCAGGGCGGTCAGCCAGTTCAGCGGCATCGCGTTCAGCGAGCCGAACGTGCCGCTCGCGGTGTTGACCTCGATCGTGAGCGAGGTCGCCGTGATCTCGAAGTTGTCGATGCCGTTGGCAGAGACGCTGTCGGCCGCACCCGTGATCGCCAGCCAGCGGCGGCCGTCCGCGGCGTCGGTCGGCTTGACCGACGCCAGTGCCAGCGACCCGCCGAGAACCGCGAAGTTGATGCCGTCGGCGTCGCCGATCACCAGGTCGAGCTCGCTGAGCCCGATCGTGAGCATGTCGGCGATGAGCACGTCGGCGCCGGCGGCCGGGTTGAACGACGGGTTGCCGCCGACCCCGTCGGCGTCGCCGTCGATGTCGAGGCCGACCTTGCTCTGGGTCAGCTCGAACATCGCGCTGCCGGTGATGAAGCCGCCGATGCTCAGCGTGGTGATCTCGCCCGAGATCGCGAACCGGTCCACGTCGAGCGTGATGGCCTGCGACAGCACCTGCACGGGCGTCGCCGTGAACGCCCCCGTCTCGTCGAGGTCGATCTGGCTGGTCCAGTCGAGCACCGGCGCGCCCGCGCTCCCCCGGTTGACCTCGAGGTCGACGCTTCCGACGATCGCCGTGATCCCCGGCAGGGTAAGCGAGGCGGTCAGCCCGATCGCCTCGACCGCGAGCCAGCGCCGCGCGTCGCCCGGCGATGCAGGCGCGAGCGAGGCGACGCGCACGACGCCGTCGGAGACCAGCAGGCCGAAGCCGTCGGTGCCGGCGCGCAGGAAGCGCGTCTCGGGATCGCCGATGTTGTCCTCGTCGAGGCTCAGGCCGACGGTGAGCAGCACGGCGTCGTCGAGGTCGATGTCGTCGCTCACGTCGTTGTCGACCGGGTCGATGCCGTCGGGGTCGGCGCCGTTGGGGTCGAACCCACCGCCGTTCACGTCGACGTCCACTAGGTCGCGCACCAGCTCGAAGCCGACCGACCCGGTCACGAGCCCGAGGATGTTCACGGCGGCTTCGCCGCTGATCGCCAGGCGGTACCCGGTGAGCGTGAACGCCTGGCCGCCGACCTCGACGGGACCCGCGGCGAAGGTGCCTGTCTCGTCGAGGTCAAACGAGCTCGTCCAGTTGATCTCGCTACCGGCCGGCGTCGAGTTGTTGAACTTGATGGCGACGTCGCTCAGGGTCGCGGTGAACAGCGGCCCGAACGAGGCGCTCGCGCTGAGACCCTCCGCCTCGACGGCGAGCCAGCGGCGCGCCGGGTTGGTCGCGGTGGTCACCGGGGCAAGGCTGGCGATGCGCAGCGCGTCGCCGCTGATCGCCACGCCGAAGACCGAGGTGCCAACCGTGAGGTCGAGGTCGTTGATCGCGAACAGGAGCAGGCTCGCATCATCGAGGTCGACGCCCGCGCCGGGGTTGAACCCGCCGCCGTCCACGTCCACGTCCACGGTGTCACTGACGAGCTCGAAGGTCGCGCTGCCGTTGATGACGCCGGCGATGTTCAGGTTCGACAGCGTGCCGGTGACCGCGGTGCCGAGCCCAGGAGCGATCGGCTCGTCGAGGACTTCGACGGCGTCGGCCGTGCCGTTCTGGTCGAGGTCGACGTCGGTCGCCCAATCGAGCTCTGTCCCCGCGATCGAAGCCTTGTTCACCTCGACGCCGACGCCGGACAGGGTTGCCGAGATCAGGTCGCCCATGTCGAGGCTCGCGGCGAGACCCTCCGCCTCGACCGCCGTCCACGAGCGCGTGTCGTCGGTCGGGTGCGCGATCATCGCGATCCGGATCGCACCGTCGGTCACGGTGACGCCGAACCCGTCGGTGCCGACGCGCAGCTGGTAGTCCTCGGGGTCGTTGAGGTTCGGCTCGTCGAGGCTGATCCCGATCGCGAACAGCACCGCGTTGGTCACATCGAAGCCTGCTGCCGCATCGTCGTTGACGTCGACGATGTCGCGCAGCACCTCGAACCGCGCGGTTCCGAACAGCAGCTGCGCGATGGTGAGCGAGGCGTCGCCGATCACGCGCACGCGCTGCTCGGTCAGCTCGATGTCGGTGGTTCCGACCGTGACGGTGTCCGCGTCGAAGCTCGCCGCGTTCTCGTCGAGGTCGACCCCGGCCGCCCAGTTGAGCGCTGGCGTCCCTGGTGTTGGGGTGGTCGGGCTCGCGAGGTTGACCTCGACCCGCACGTTGGTGAGCGAGCCGGTCAGCAGCGCGCCCATGTCGAGCGTCGCATTCATCCCCTCGGCGACGATCGCCGTCCAGCGACGCGCGTCCGCCGGGGCCGACGGCGCGATGGTCGCGATGCCGACCGAGGTGCCTGCGAGGTCGAAACCGAAGTCGGCCGTGCCCACGCGCAGGCTCAGGCTCGTCAGCGAGAAGGTCAGGAGCGATGCGTTCTCGAGGTCGACGCCGCCGGCCGGGTTGAAGCCGCCGGCGTCCACATTGACATCGACGGTGTCACCGACGACCGCGAAGTTCGCGCTGCCCGTGATGACCCCGCCGATGTTCAGGTTGGTCAGCGCGCCCGACACGCTGAAGATCGCGCCGCGCAGCGTGATCGGGGTCACGGTCGGCGTCGTCGCGATCGACACCACGTCCGCGTCGAACGGCGTCTCGCCGTCGGTGTCGATCGTCTCGCCGCTCGCGCCGCCCACGGCCGCCCAGTTCAGCGGCTGCGTCGCTGCGATGCCGTTGAGCGCGCCCGAGACCAGGTTCACGTCGAGGGAGCCGCCGCTCACGCTGGCCGTGATCCCGGGGATCGACAGCGTCGCAGCCAGGTCACGGCCAACCACGGCCGTCCAGGTCCGGGTGTCCGAGCCGGTCGCGGGCGTCGTCGGAGCCTTGATCCGCGCGACGCCGATCCGGCCGTTGCTGAGCCGCAGGACGCCCGCGCCGTCGACGCTGAGGTTCGACAGACCCAGGGTCAGCAGGCTCGCGTCGTCGAGCCGGTCGCCGGTCGTGGCCGTGTTCCCGTCCAGGTCGACGTCGACGACCTGCGAGGCGAGCACGAAGGTCGCCGCTGCGGACAAGATGCCCATCACGTCGACCGTCGCGGTGCCTGAGGCCTCCAGGACCGCGTCCCGCAAGGTGATGTCGTCGCCGCCGATGGTCACGATGTCGAAGGTTCCGTCCTGGTCGAGGTCGACGCTCGACCCTGCCGGGGTTGGGTCGTCGGTCGCCCAGTCCAGCGGGCGCGCCGGGCCGCCGGCGGCCGTACCGGTCGCGTCGTTGATGTTGAGCGAGCCGTTGGTGATCGTGATCGACACGGCGCCGAGCGAGAGTGAGGCGCTCAGGTTCGTCCCGACGATCGCGGTCCACTTCCGCGAGTCGGTCACGCCCGGCCGCGCCTTCGGCGTGATGATCGCGACGGCGAGGTCGCCGCTAGCGCCCCCGATCACGCCGATCGCTTGCACGTTGTTCAGCTCGATGATCAGCAGCGACGCGTCGGCGAGCTGTTCACCCGTGCTCGCGTCGGCATCACCGTCGAGGTCGGCGTCCACGACGTCCTTGATCAGATCGAGGTCCGCCTCGACTTCGAGCAGTTCCAGGATCGCGATCCGCGCGTGCCCATTGAGCGTGAACACGTCGCCGTTGACGTCGACGGTGACGCCCGCGATCGAAACCACGTCCGCGATGTCGTTGTCGTCGCTATCGACGGCCGTGGTCCAGTTCAGGGGCTCGGCGGCGGCGCCGGCCGGGCTCGTGCCCGACGCGAGGTTCAAGCTCAACGATGCGTCGGACACGCTGACTTCGAGGCCTGGGAAGCTCAGCGATGCCGACAGGTTCGCGCCCTTGATGCCGGTCCAGCGGCGCGAGTCGGTCTGGCCCGCGATCTGCTTCGGCGTGACGATCGCCACTGCGATGTCGCCACCCGCGATCGCGCCGGGGAAGATCGCCTGAACGTTGGTGAGTCCGATCGCCAGCAGCGAAACATCAGTCAGTTCGAACGAACCGTTGTCGTCGCTGTCGAGGTCGACCTCGGACTTCGAGATCGCGATGTCGGCGAGCACCTCCACGATCTCGAGGATCGTGATGCGCGCCGCGCCGGTCAGCGTGAAGACGTCACCGTTGAGGTCGACGGTGATCCCGGCGATCGACACCACGTTCGGCGCGCCACTGACGTCGCTGTCGATCGCGGTGTTCCAGTTCAGCGGCGCAGCTATCGAGCCCGTCGAGCTCTGCCCAGAGGCGAGGTTCAAGGAGAGGCTCCCGCCGCTGACGCTGACCTCGAAGGCCGGGAAACTCAGGGACACGAACAGGTTCGAGCCCTTCACCGCGGTCCACCGGCGCGAGTCCGGCTGACCGGCGATCGCCTTGGGCGAGATGATCGCGACGGCGACGTCGCCACCGGCCCCCGCGTCGTCGTCGCCGAAGTCAGCCTTGACGTTGGTGAGGCCGATCGACAGCAGCGAGGCGTCGACGAGGTCGATGCTCGCGTTGCCGTCGAGGTCGACGTCAACCTCTTGACGCGACAGGTCGATCTCTGCGACGACGCTCACCAGATCGAGCACCGTGATCCGGGCCCGGCCGTTGAGGCTGAAGGCGTCGCCGCGTAGGTTCAGCGGGATGCCGGCGATGGCGACCACGTCGGCGGCGAAGCTACCGGAGGCATCCGTGTCGACTGCCTCGCCGTCGGTGAGGTTCAACGCGACCCAGTTCAGCGGGGTCGCCGCAACGCCGGTCGCGCTTTGGCCCGATGCCAGGTTCAGCGAAAGGCTCGCACCCGAGACGCTGACCTCGAACGCCGGGAAACTCAGGGACGCAGAGAGGTTGGTTCCCTTGATACCCGTCCAACGGCGGGAGTCGGTCTGACCGGTGATCGCCCTCGGCGTGATGATCACCACGGCGATGTCCCCGCCGGCCTGCGCGTCGGGGAAGATCGCCTGCACATCGGTCAGCCCGATCGACAGCATCGAGGCGTCGTCCACGTCCACCAGGTTGTCATCGTTGAGATCGAGGTCGACCGTCGATTTCGAGATGTTGATATCGGCCAGCACCTCGATGATCTCAACGATCGTGATGCGCGCCGCTCCGGTCAGGCTGAACGCGTCGCCGCGCATGTCGATGATGATCTGCGGGACCGTGGGAACGACGATCGTCTCCGCGATGAATTCATCGTCGGCGGTGACGTCGACGACGGCCGCGGTCCCGTCGCTGTGGACCCAGTTAAGCGGGGTCGCCACCACGCCGGCCGACGACGTGCCGGACGCCGTGTTGAGGCTGAAGGCTGCGCCGGACACCGACACCTCGAAAGCCGGGAACATCAGTGATGCCGAAAGGCCGGCGCCCTTGATCGCGGTCCAGCGACGAGAGTCGCCGGACTCGCTCGGGGTCAGGATCACAGCGGCGAGGTCTCCGCCGGCCGCCACGCCCGGCACCAACGCCTGCACGTCGTCGAGGGCGACGAGCAGCAGGGAGGCTCCGGTGAGATCCGCGGCGCCGTCGCCGTTGAGGTCTGCATCCACGATCTGCTTCTGCACGTCGAGGGTCGCCTGCAGTTCGATCAGGTCGAGGATCACGATGCGCGCCGTTCCGCCGACCGAGAACACGTCGCCGCGCAGGTGGATCTCGGTCGAGTCGACCGCGACGACCGCCGGCGTGAACGTGACGTCCGAGGGTGTGTCGTCGACGGCAGCGCCGGCGGTGTCGTCCGCGTTGACCCAGTTCAGCGGCTGCGCCAGCGCGCCGGTGGAGCCGGCGCCCGACGCGAGGTTGAACGCGAGCGTGCCGCCGGAAAGCGAAACCTCGAGCCCACCGAACGCGATCGATGCCGACAGGTCCGAGCCGGTGGCCGCCGTCCACCTCCGGGTGTCGGTCACGCCGGCGAGCGGCTTGGGCGTCAGGATCGCAACCGCCAGGGAGCCTCCCGCGCTCGCGCCCGGGAACAGCGCCTGGACGTTGGACAATCCGATCGCCAGCAACGAGGCGTCGTCGAGCTGCTCTCCGGTGGCGTCGTCGCCGTCACCGTCGACGTCGACGTCGACGATGGACTTCGCCGCCGACAGGTCAGCCTGCAGCTCGATCAGGTCGAAGATCGCGATGCGAGCGGTGCCGCTCAGCTCGAAGACGTCACCGACGAGATCGATGTCGGTCGGCGTCGGCAGGGTCGAGATCGTGATCGCGTCGGCGCCCCCGAAGCCGCCGGTCTCGTCGAGGTCGATCGCGCCGGTCCAGTCCAGCGGGGTCGCGAGACCTCCCGCCGAGGACTCCCCCGTCGCGAGGTTAAGGTCGAGCACGCCGTTGGAGAGCGAGATCTCGATGCCGCCGAAGCTCAATCCGGCCGACAGACCCTGGCCACGGATGGCCGTCCACCGACGCGAGTCGGTGCCGCTCCCCGGCGTCGGAGCGTGGAGGATCGCGACGGCCAACTGACCACCGGCGGTCGAGCCGGGAACCAGCGGCCGGACGTTGGACAGATCCACGAGCAGCAGCAACGCGTCGTCGAGCTGCTCGCCGTCGGAGCCGTCGTCGTTGCCGTCGACGTCGACGTCGACGAGCACGCGAGAGAGATCGAGGTCGGCGTTCAGCTCGATCAGCTCGAGGATGCGGATGCGCACCGCACCGTTGACGCTGAAGGTGTCGCCGCTGAAGTCGATCACGGTCGGGGTCGGGACCGTCGGCACGCTCACGACGTCTTCGCTGAAGGTGACGTGATCGGGCGCGCGGTCGACCGCGGCACCCGAGATGCCGTCGCCCCAGTTGAGCGGAGCCGCCTCGGTGCCGGTGTTGCTGAGGCCATCGGCGAGGTTGAGCTCGATCGTCCCACCGGAGAGCGACAGCTCGATGCCGGCGATGCTCACCGACGCCGAGAGGTCGATCCCCTTGATCGCGGTCCAGCGACGGGTGTCGGTGCCGGTCGTCGGGGTCGGCGCGCTCAGGATCGCCACTGCAAGCGTCCCGCCCGCGGTCGCGCCGGGCGTCATCGCCTGCACGTCGCTCAGCCCGATCAGCAACAGCGACGCGTCGGTCAACTGCTCGCCGGTCGCGCCGTTTCCGTCGCCGTCGACGTCTACATCGACGAGCTCCTTGGCGATGCCCAGCGTCGCAACGACCTCGATGAGATCGAGGATGCGGATCCGTGCGGTCCCCGTCAGCGAGAGCACGTCGCCGATCAGATCGATCGGGGTGGCGGCCGGGGTCGTGGGCACCGAGATGGCCGATGCGCCGGTGAAGCCGCCCGCCTGGGTGAGATCCACCGACCTGGTCCAGTCGATCACGGTCGCTGCCACCGAGCCGGCGGAGGTGCCAGAGGTGGTGTTGAGGCGGAAGGTGCCGCCGGAGAGCTCGACCTCGAGCACGTCCATGCTCAACGAGGCCGACAGCCCTGCGCCGTTGATCGCGGTCCAGCGACGGGAGTCGCCGGTGCCCGGCGCGCTCAGGATCGCGGCGGCGAGCTGGCCACCTGCGGTCGCGCCTGGGGTCAAGGCTTGGACGTTGCTCAACCCAACCAGCAGCAGGCCGGCGTCGTCGAGCTGTTCGCCGCTGGATGCGTTGTTGTTGCCGTCGAGGTCCACGTCGACCAGTTGCTTGGTCGTGGCGATCGTCGCCTGGAGCTCGACCACGTCGACGATCCGCACGTGTGCCGACAGGCTGAACGCGCTGCCGCCGACGCTGACGCCCGGCGACCCGACCGCAGCGAGGAGCTCACTCAGGTCGATGCGTCCGGCGGACTCGGGGTCGGTGTTGGTCCCCGGATCCGACAACGTGACCGTGATGCTCGGGTCTCCGCTCCCCGATGCCTCGATGATCTCGAAGACGCCGGCGATGACGCCGGTCAGCGATGCAAGGGTGATGTCCGCACCAAGGGTGAGCGAGGGCGTCCGGATGAAGATGTTGTCGGCCACCGCGCCGCCGTCTGCGATCGCAGCGATATCGATACCGATCACCAGCGACAGGCCGACCGTCGCCGCGATCGAGCCCGAGACGGCGCCGGTGCCGGCATCGAAGACGTCGCTGTCGAGCGCGATCGCCCCTTCGAGGGCCGGCAGCGCGTGCGTGAGGTTCAGCGTGAAGGTGAGCTCGCCGGACTCCGCGTCGTAGGCCAGGCCGAAGTCATCGAGGTCGATGCCGAGCTGGCCGGCCAGCAGCTCGATGAGCTCCTGGATGGTCGGGAACCGCGCGGAGCCGCTTCCCTCGAGGTCGGCGAGCGGCTCGATGACGTTGTTGTCGATCGTCTCGACGATGTCGATGAGCGTGTTGACCGCATCGTTGACGAACGGAACGTCGATCTTCACAAGCGGGTTGTTCTTCAGCAGATCCAGACCGTCCCGCAGGTCACGCAGGCCGTCGAGCACGTCGTCGGCGAGGACGTCGAGGTAGTCGAGGAACGCCGAGGTCCCGCCGGTGAACGTAACCGACGCGCTCGTCGGGTCCTCGGCGTTAGCCCACCGAACCTCCGCGTCCAGCGAGCCGAGCTCGATACCGCTGCCCTCGCCGGCAACCAGCGACACCGTGAACTGCCCGCCGAGCACGACGTCGTCGTTGGAGCCGTCGGCCAGGTCACCCGTCACATCGGCCGTGAGCAGGGAGCTGGGATCGTTGGGGAAGAGCTCGCCGATGCGGATCTTCGAGTCGGCGGCGAGAGTTCCCGGATCGGTGAGGCTGATCTTGATCACGACGTCGGGGTCGAGTGCAACGGTTCCGTGCTCCAACGAGACGCCGAGGAAGCCCAAGCGACCTTCACCGGCGATGTCGCCGGACACGGTGATGTCCGAGATCGTGAACAACGGCGCGCCGGCCTCGCTCGGCAGGAGGAGGAACCCGCGCCTGTCGGAGCCGAACCGCAAGCGCATATCGACGGTCATCGTGACCTCGAGCGCGCCGGCAAGCTCGATCTCGCCGAGGAACCCTGCGATGTCGGACTGGAAGTTCAGATCGATGATCCCCTTGATGGTGCGCCCGATCACCGCGACGTTGAACAGCACGTCTGGGTTCGCGTCCCCGTCGAGGTCGACGGCCTCGTCGAGCGTCACGTTGCCCGCCGTATCGTCGAGGTCGTCGAGGGCCTGACGCAGCGCGGCCAGGTCACCGATGGTCTTGCCGGTGCCGATCGTCGTCAGGTTGAGACCGCCCTCACTGATGAGACGCATGAGCAACGAGGTCACA
>JBKJXT010000151.1:0-9690 GCA_046716205.1 Actinomycetota bacterium | reverse complement strand
CCTCGTAGGCGCGCACGAGGTAGGCGATCGCCGCGGAGGGAAGCACGCCCGCGCTCAACGCTTCTCCGCCGGCCGCAGCAACCCCGGCGGCCACGGCGCGCTCCAACGCGGGACCCGACGCACGAGGGTCGCGTCCGATGATGAAGCGTGGTTTGGACGAGTCCGCGCCGAGGATCTTCGCGGCGGCATGACCCAGCGAACGAGTCAGTGAGTCGGTGAGGTCGTCCCCGTATGTTCCGCGAACGCCGTCGGTTCCGAAGAGGCGGCCCACGTCAGGCCGCGATCAGCGCTTGGAGTACTGCGGAGCCTTGCGCGCCTTCCTCAGGCCGTACTTGCGGCGTTCCTTGACGCGCGCGTCTCGCGTCAGCAGGCCCTTGCGCTTCAGCTCGGTGCGCATCGCGATGTCGACCTCGCACAGCGCGCGAGCGATCCCGTGGCGCAGTGCGCCGGCCTGGCCACTCATCCCGCCGCCGGCGAGGGAGGCGATCACGTCGAACTGCTCAGAGGTGTTGGTGAGACGCATCGGCTCGGTAACGACCATCTGCAACGCGGGCCGCGGGAAGTAGTCCTGCAGCGTGCGGCCGTTCAGGAGGAACTGACCGGTGCCACGCGTCAGACGGACGCGTGCGACCGACTCCTTGCGGCGGCCGGTGGCCAGAACCATGTCTCCGATCGTCGATGCCATCAGCGATCCACCTCTTGCTTGATCCACATCTGCGGGTTCTGCGAGGAATGCGGGTGTTCGGCCCCGTCGTACACCTTGAGCTTCTTACCCATGGCGCGCCCGAGGCGGTTGTGCGGCAGCATGCCCTTCACCGCGCTCTCCACGGCGAGTGACGGCCTGGTCGCCAACAGCCTCTCGTAGGTGATGCTCTTGAGCCCGCCCGGGTAGCCGGTGTGGCGGTGCATCTCCTTCTGCTGCAGCTTCTTGCCGGTCAGGCGCACCTTGCCGGCGTTGATGACGATGACGAAGTCACCGACGTCTACGTGCGGTGCAAAGATCGGCTTGTGCTTGCCGCGCAAGATCTTGGCCACCTCGGTGGAGAGCCGGCCCAGCACGAGACCATCCGCATCCACGACCCACCACTGGCGCTGGATGTCGGACGGCTTCGGAGAGAAGGTTTTCATCGGGTAAGAGGATACTTTCGTCGTAAGAATGCTGGCCGGAAGGCTCCAGGCCAGCGGGCAAGAAGGCTACCCGCCGGGGGGCGAAGGGTCAACCCACGCACGGCTCATCCGGGCTCATGGCGGCTGGGGCCTCCGGCCGCCCAGATAAGGGCGCTGGCAGGAGATGGCTTCTTGCTCCACGAAAGCCGCTGCAAGGAGGATGCCATGAACCGGTTCCTGCTGCTCGTGACGACGGCGCTGATGCTCCCGGCACCTGCGCTGGCCAAGACCACGGTGACGTACCAGACGACACTCCCGTGCGCCGTTGCGTGTCCGAGCTGGACGACGCTCGACGACGGGGGGCGCGCCTCATGCCGTCGCGAGCCGGCGACAGTGCCTGGTTCTTGGGACGAGATCCGCGTCACCGTACCGGAGGGCGCGCACACCTTCCGGGCGGCGATCGAGCCCGCCCACACCGGATACGAGGGATACATCTGTCGCGTCATCGATCCTGGGTTACCGACGGAGCGATATGAGCACGCGAACACGCTGGCGTATCTGCTGTGCGGAGACTGCCGTGAAGCGTCTGCCACCGTGCCGGTCGTCGCAGGAGAGGTCTACGTGGTGCGCGTCTACAACTTCGCCGATCTGCCGACGTGCCCGGGCAGCTACGAGTTCTTCTTCGGCGAGAACGGGTCGGGGCGGTAGACGACGCGCACCAGGTGGAGGGCGCGTGCGGGTGCCACAGAACCCGCACGGGCGCGATCGCGCGCGCCCAGCGCGGCTGCCACGTCCTGGGGGCTCATCCGGCCCGCACCGACATCCAGCAACGTCCCCACGATCGAGCGCACCATCTGGTGGCAGAACGCGTCCGCTTTGACCTGAAACGTCAGGCGATCGCGCTCCACCATGATCTTGACCGAGCGCAGACGCCGTTGCAGCGAACCCTCGCCGCGGCGACAGAACGCCGAGAAGTCGTGCTCGCCGATCAACGGGCGCGCGCCGGCGCGCATCGCGCCGAGCGCTGGGCGCTCCAGCACCCGCAGGGCGAAGCGGTCGAGGAACGGGTCGGGGGTGGCGGCGATGTAACAGCGGTACTCGTACTCGCGCCGTAGCGCGCTGAAGCGGGCGCTGAAACCCTCGGGGACCTCGGCCGCAGCGCGCACCGAGATCTCCGGCGCGAGCAAGCGGTTGAGGCGGTCTTTCACCCAGTCTGCGGACACCCCGTCGGCGGCGTCGAAGGACACGACCTGGCCACTCGCATGGACACCGGCGTCAGTGCGCCCGGCGCCGACGAGGGTGACGGGGGCGCGCAACAGCAGGCTGAGCTTCTCCTCGAGCGCGCCCTGGACGCTGCGGGCGCTGCGCTGGCGCGCGAAGCCGTGGAAGTCCGTGCCGTCGTAGGCGACGAGCAGGGCGAGCTTCATCGGCTGGTGGATCCTCTTACGGGATCAGACTCATAGGTGAGCCTCGGTCCGCCTGAGGAGCGCGGCGTGCTATTCCTCGCTCGGGCCACCGACGAGCTCGATGACGGCCATCGGCGCGCTGTCACCCTTGCGGAAGCCCGCCTTGACGATGCGCGTGTAGCCGCCGGGACGCTCGCTGAAGCGCGGGCCGAGCTCGGCGAAGAGCTTGTGCACGGTGCCCTTGTCGGTGATCGTGCGCAGCACCTGGCGGCGCGCTGCGATGTCGCCGCGCTTGGCGTAGGTGATGAGCTTCTCTGCCAGCGGGCGCGCCATCTTCGCGCGGGCGAGCGTCGTGACGACGCGCTCCTGCTCGAACAGCGACGTGCAGATGCCGGCCAGCATCAGCTTCTGGTGGGCGGGACCCGACCCGAGCCGGGCGCCCTTCTTCGGCGTAGGCATAGTGACTAACCGTCCCTCAGCGACAGGCCCATCTCGGCCAGCTTCTGCTTGACCTCGTCGATCGACTTCTGCCCGAAGTTACGGATGTCGAGCAGATCCTGCTCGGTGCGCTGCACCAGGTCGCCGACGGTGCCGACGCCCTCACGCTTGAGGCAGTTGTACGAACGAACCGAGAAGTCCATCTCTTCGATCGGGAGCGCGAGATCCGAGCTGCGCGCCAGGTCCTCGGGCGCCGGACCCAGCGTGAGCGCCTCGGCCTCCGACAGCTGGGCCACCAGGCCGAGCAGCTCGACCAGCGTGCGGCCGGCGCCGGCCATCGCTTCCTTCGGCGACAGCGCGCCGTTGGTCTCGATGTCGAGCACGAGCTTGTCGTAGTTGGTCGAAGACTCGACGCGCGTGTGGTCCACCATGTAGGTCACGCGGCGCACCGGCGAGAAGATCGAGTCGATCGGGATGACGCCGATCGTGTCGGTCGCGCGCTTGTTGCGCTCGCCGGTCACGTAGCCGCGACCGCGCTCGACGATGAGCTCCATGTCGAGGCGCGCCTTCTTGTTGATCGTCGCGATGCGCAGGTCGGGGTTCAGGATCTCGATACCGGCGGGCGCCTCGATGTCGCCGGCGGTGACGTCCTTGGGCCCTTGCGCGCGGATGAACACCGACACCGGGTCGTCGTGCTCGCTGCGCAGGACGAGATCCTTGATGTTGAGGATGATGTCGGTGACGTCTTCCTTGACGCCGTTGATCGTCGAGAACTCGTGGAGCACGCCCTCCATGCGGATCTGCGTGACGGCCGCGCCGGGGATCGAAGACAGAAGCGTTCGGCGCAACGAGTTGCCGAGCGTGTAGCCGAAGCCGGGCTCCAGCGGCTGGATCTCGAACTTCCACCGCGTGTCGGTGAGCGGCTCCTCGACGATCTGCGGCCTGTGGACGATAAGCAAGGTGGTTCCTCCCCTATGCGGTTGAAACGCCGAGCGGTACTACTTCGAGTAAAGCTCGACGATGAGCTGCTCCTGCACCGGCACGTCGATCATCGACCGGTCGGGCAGGTGTATGACGGTCGCCTTCAGCGAGTCGCGCTCGACCGACAGCCAGTCGGCGGGCGAGCGGTTCTCGTTGACGGCCAGAGCGTGCTGCACCGGCGTGATGTTCCGGCTCTTCGACGTCACTTGGATCACATCCGTTGGACGGACCTTCATCGACGGGATCGAGGCGCGCTTGCCGTTGAGCTCGACGTGGCCGTGGCGAACGAGCTGGCGTGCCGCGTCTCGCGAGAGCGCGAAGCCGGCGCGGAACACGACGTTGTCCAGGCGCGACTCCAGCAGCCGGAGCAGGTTCTCACCGGTGATGCCCTTCATCGCCGTCGCCGCCTCGTAGTAATTGCGGAACTGGCGCTCGAGCACCCCGTAGATGCGGCGCGCGCGCTGCTTCTCGCGCAGCTGCAAGAGGTACTCGGTCTCCTTGGTGCGGCCGCGCCCGTGCTGACCCGGCGGGAACGGACGCTTCTCGACCGGGCACTTCGGCGTGTCGCACTTGGGACCCTTGAGGTAGAGCTTGATCTTCTCGCGGCGACAGAGCTTGCAGTCCGCGTCCTTGTAACGAGCCATCAGACACGCCTCCGTCGGCGCGGACGGCATCCGTTGTGCGGCACCGGCGTGACGTCGGCGATGCCGGCGACCTCGAGCCCGGCTGCAGCCAGCGAGCGGATCGCCGTCTCGCGTCCGGGCCCGGGGCCCTTCACGAAGACATCCACGCGGCGCATGCCGTGCTCCATAGCCGCGCGCGCCGCCTTCTCCGCCGCGAGCTGCGCGGCGAAGGGCGTCGACTTGCGCGAACCCTTGAAGCCAACGTTGCCCGAGGAGGCCCACGAGATCGTGTGCCCCTGCGGGTCGGTGATGGTCACGATGGTGTTGTTGAACGACGACTTGATGTGGGCGTGACCATGCGGGATGTTCTTCTTCTCTTTCTTCTTGGCGCGTTTCGGCTTTGCCACAGATCCTCCGGTGTCGCTCGAAGCGACGTCCTAACTACTTCTTCGCCTTGACCTTCTTGGAGCCCGCGACCGTCTTCTTCGGGCCCTTACGCGTGCGCGCGTTGGTGTGGGTGCGCTGACCGTGCACCGGCAGGCCCTTGCGGTGGCGGATCCCCTGGTAGCAGCTGATCTCGACCTTGCGCTTGATGTCCTGCTGGACCTGACGTCGCAGGTCACCTTCGACCTTGAAGTTCGCGTCGATCCATTCACGCAGACGCATGATCTCTTCGTCGGAGAGATCGCGCACGCGCGTCGCGGGGTCGATCCGCGCAGCCGACAACGTCGTGCGCGCGAGCGTCGACCCTACGCCGTAGATATAGGTCAGCCCAACCTCGATCCTCTTGTCACGAGGGAGGTCGACACCTGCGATACGTGCCATCCAGCTACTCCTATCCCTGCCGCTGCTTGTGCCGCGGGTTCTGGCAGATGACCATGACCCGCCCGGCGCGACGGATGATCTTGCACTTCTCACACATCTTGCGGACGCTCGGACGCACCTTCATAGAAGCCTCGAATCCTCTGACGTTCCGTACCCGGCTGCGCCTGCAGGTCCACCGACCCGCGCCCCGGCCATCCACTCCACCGGCCAGCACGGAGACCCTGCATCGGAGCCGACCGGGCATACTACCAGGTCAAACACTGGACACCAACCTGTTCACGGGGTCACCGCGGTCAGGACCTCGGGGCCGTCCTCTGTGATCGCGACGGTGTGCTCGAAATGGGCCGACAGCGAGCCGTCGGCGGTCACCACGGTCCACCCGTCCCGCAGCAGCCGCGTCTCGTAGCTGCCGACGTTGACCATCGGCTCGATGGCGATGACCAGGCCCGGCTCCAGTTTGAACCCCTTGCCCGGTTGGCCATGGTTCGGGACGGGGGGGTCCTCGTGGAGCGCGCGCCCGATCCCGTGCCCGACGTACTCCCGGACCACGTTGAACCCGGCGCCCTCGGCCACCGTCTGCACCGCGGCCCCGATATCGCCCACGCGGTTGCCGGCGCGCGCCTCGGCGATCCCCGCCCACAGCGACTGCTCGGTCGCCTCAACGAGCTTGAGGGCCTCGGGCGCGACGTCCCCGATGGCGACGGTGACGGCCGAGTCGCCGTGGAACCCCTCGACGATAGCGCCGCAATCGATCTTGACCAGGTCGCCGTCCTGGATCACCCGCTCGCCCGGGATACCGTGGACGATCTCTGAGTTCAGTGAGGTGCACAGCGTGGCCGGGAACCCGCGGTAGCCCTTGAAGCTCGGGATGCCGCCGCGCGAGCGGATCTCGGTCTCGGCGATCTGATCCAGCTCGGCGGTGGTCATGCCGGCGCGCACACGCTCGCGGCAGATCTGCAGCGTCTCGCCGACGACGCGGCCGGCGCGACGCATCTTGTCGAGCTCCTCGGAGCGCTTGCGAACGATCATCGCTCCAGCGCCTTCCACCGTTCCAGCGCCTTGGCCATCCGCTCCTCGACGTCGGTCAGCGACCCGATCCCGTCCACGCGCTCCAGCAGTCCGCGCTGGGTGTAGTACTCGATCAGCGGCTCGGTCTGGGAGTGGTAGATCGCCAGGCGGTCCTTCACGACGTGGGGCTTGTCGTCCTCACGCTGGAACAGCTCGGTGCCGTCGAGCTCGCAATGGGTCGGCGTGCCGGCGCATATCGTGTACGGCTGACCGCACTTCGGGCAGGATGCGCGCGTCGAGAGGCGCTCGATGATGACCTCGTCGGGCACGTCCACGGCCAGGACCGCGTCGATCGGCGAGTCGATCGACTCGAGCATGTCCCCGAGCGCGTCGGCCTGCGCCGCGTTGCGCGGGAACCCGTCGAGCAGGAAGCCCTCGCGCGCGTCGCGTTGTGCGAGGCGCTGCTGCAGCAGCAACACGACGAGCTCGTCGGGGACGAGCCTGCCGTCCTCCATGTACTCCTTCGCCTTCTTGCCCAGCTGCGTCCCCTCGCGACGCGCGGCCCGCAACAGATCACCGGTCGAGATATGCGGGATGCCGTAGCGCTCAGCCAGGCGCACGGCCTGGGTCCCCTTCCCCGCACCGGGAGGGCCCACCAGGATCAGGCGCATCGCTACTTCAAGAACCCTTCATAGTGACGCTGCATCAGTTGGGACTCGATCTGCTTGGTCGTTTCGAGGCCGACGCCGACCATGATCAAGACCGCGGTCCCCGCGAACGGGAACGAGGTCACGTTCCACGCACCCTGAGCGATGAAGGGCAGCACGGCGATCGTTCCCAGGAAGATCGCGCCGGGCAGCGTGATTCGGGTGAGGATGTAGTCGAGGTACTCGGCCGTCGGCCGACCGGGTCTGATGCCCGGGACGAACCCGCCGTACTTCTTCATGTTGTCGGCGACGTCGGTCGGGTTGAACGTGATCGCCGTGTAGAAGTACGTGAAGAAGATGATGAGCACGAAGTACAGCAGCACGTACCAGGGGCTCGAGCCGCTCGCGAAGTTGCGGTCCACGAAACGCTTGAACCCGGCGTTCTGCACGATCGTCGAGGCCAGCACCGGCAGGTACAGCAGCGACGACGCGAAGATGATCGGGATGACGCCGGCTTGATTGACCTTCATCGGGATGTAGGTCGACGCGCCGCCGTAGGTCTTGCGGCCGACGACACGTTTCGCGTACTGGACAGGGATCCGTCGTTGCGCTTGCTCCACTAAGACGACGGCCACCACGATCCCGATCCCGAGCGCCAGGAACACCGACCCCTTCGCCGGCCCGGCCGTCTGCCACAGCGACAGCGACTCGGTGGGCAAGGTGGAGATGATCGAGGCGAAGATCATGATCGACATCCCGTTGCCGATCCCGCGCTGGGTGACGAGCTCACCGAGCCACATGATCAGCGCCGTCCCGCACGTCAGCGTTAAGACGATCAAGAATGTTCGTCCGACAGAGAGGTTGGCGCCGAAGATGTCACGGATCCCTTGGCCACCGCTCGAGAACAACGCGCCGTTGTTCGCCGTGACCACGATCCCCAGCGACTGCAGGAGCGCCAACACAACGGTCATGTAGCGCGTGTACTGCGTGATCTTCTTGCGCCCGACCTCGCCCTCGCGCTGCAGGGCTTCCAGACGCGGGATGACGACCGTCAGCAGCTGCATGATGATCGACGAGGTGATGTAGGGCATGATCCCGAGCGCGAAGATCGCGAAACGCGTCAGTGCCCCACCGCTGAAGAGGTTGATCAGCGTGGTGACGCCCTGCGAGTTCCGCAGAGAGTTCTCGATCTCGGCGATCTTGTCCGGCTGCACGCCGGGCAACGGCAGATGCGACCCCAACCGGTACACGGCGATGATCGCAAGCGTGAACAGGATCTTGTTCCGCAGGTCCGGGACCTTGAAGGCGTTCCGGAAGGCGCTGAGCACGGCTTTGCTCCTCCTCTACAGAACTTCGACGGTCCCGCCGGCGGCGGTGATCTTCTCACGAGCGGTTTCGCTGAACGCATGAGCCTTCACGGTTATGGCAACCGTGACGTCACCGCGCCCCAGTATCTTCACGTCTCCACGTGACTTGCGCACGATACCCTTGGCGCGCAGCGCCTCGGGGTCAACCGTCGCGCCCGCGCCGAAGTCGTTGAGCTCTGCGACGTTGACGGGCAGGTAGGTCTTCTTGAACACGGCGTTGGAGAACCCGGCGCGCTTGGGGAGCCGGCGCTGCAGCGGCATCTGGCCGCCTTCGAACCACGGATGCACCGTGTTGCGCGCGCCCGTGCCCTTGGTGCCTCGGCCCGACGTCTTGCCCTTGCCGGAGCCGTGTCCGCGCCCGACGCGCTTGGCTTTCTTGTGTGCGCCGGGTGCGGGACGTAGGTGATGAAGCTTCACTTGACCTCCTCGATCTTCACGAGGTGAGCCACCAACCGCAATGCCCCTTGCAGGCTCGGCGAGTCGTCACGGACGACCGTCTGACGGATCGTTCGCAGCCCGAGGGATGCGACGGTTCCCTTCTGGCGGTCGGTCGTGCCGACGAGCCCTTTCAGGAGCGTGATCTTGACCTTACCGGCCATCAGCCGATCACCCCTGCATCGCCCTTGGTGACCTCGATCATCTTCTTCGGTGCGATGTCCTCGACCGCGCGGCCGCGTGTGCGCGCTACCTCGTCGGGCATCCGGAGCTGCTTGAGACCTGCGACGGTCGCGTGCACGATGTTCAGCTGGTTGCCGGTCCCGAGCGACTTCGACAACACGTCGGAGATGCCCGCGCACTCCATGACGGCGCGCACCGCGCCGCCGGCGATGATGCCGGTACCGGGAGCGGCCGGCTTGAGCATGACCTTGCCGGCGCTCGCGATCCCCATCACCTCGTGCGGGATCGACGTGCCGACCATCGGGACGCGGAACATAGAGCGGCGCGCGATGTCCTCGGCCTTCTGGATGGCCATCGGGACTTCCTTGGCCTTGCCGTAGCCGACCCCGACGCGTCCCTTGCGGTCGCCGACGACCACCATCGCCGCGAAGCTGAACCGGCGGCCACCCTTGACCACCTTCGCGACGCGGTTGATCGGCAGCACACGCTGCTCGAGCTGCGGGACGTCGGGGCCCTGGTCGCGATCGCGACGCGGGCCTCGGTCGTCACTCCTCCGACGTTCAACCATCAGTTACCTCTCCCGTTAGACCTTCAAGCCGGCTTCGCGCGCGCCTTCGGCGAGCGAAGCGACCCGGCCGTGGTAGCGGTTGCCGCCACGGTCGAACACTGC
>JBKJXT010000150.1:0-17953 GCA_046716205.1 Actinomycetota bacterium | reverse complement strand
CGTCCGGGGCCAAGGGGTGTTCGTCGTTGACCTTCCGCCGCTCAACGAGCCCGACGGCGACCCGATCCTCATCCTCCACGGGTTCCCTTCCTGCTCGTTCGACTGGCGCGCGGTGGTGCCCGCCGTCGGGGAACACCGCAGGGTCGTGCTGTTGGATATGCCCGGCTACGGCCTCAGCGACAAGCCCAAGGACCGCCCCTACTCGCTTTTCGAACAGGCCGACGTCGTTGAGGCCGTCGCGCAGACACGCGGCCTGCAGCGCGTGGTCCTGGTCACCCACGACATGGGTGACTCCGTCGGCGGGGAGTTGCTGGCGCGCTCTCTCGAAGGCGGGCTGGGGTTCGAGATCTCGGGACGAGTCATCACGAATGGGTCCATCTACATGGACCTCGTCCAGCTCTCGGCGGGCCAGCAGCTGATGCTGGCGCTCCCCGACGAGGTTCTGCCCCCCGAGAGTGCCCCGACCCCTGAGCTGTTCGCGGCCTCGCTCGCCGCGACGTTCTCGCCCGATCATCCGCCATCCTCCGAAGAGGTGGAAGCCCAGTGGGAGCTGTGCTCGCGCGACGACGGGCACCGGCTCCTCCCCCGGCTGATCCGCTACGTCGAGGAACGGCACGTCCACGAGGGGCGATGGACCGGCGCGATCGAGAAGCATCCGTCACCGTTGACGATCGCATGGGGGGTCCTGGACCCGATCGCGGTGGTCGGGATGGCCGATCGGTTGGCCGAAGCGCGACCCGAGGCAACATTCCTTCGACTTGACGGGATCGGGCACTACCCGATGATCGAATCGCCCGGTAGCATCGTTGATGCGATCGTAAAGGCGCTCTGAGCAACTCAAGCCCTGGGACGGCGCAACGAACTGCACAACACTCTGGCCACTCAAGGCCCTGAGTTCACGCGCCGAGGAGAACCGCATGGAAGCAAACCCCGTACTCGCAGGAGCGTCTTCCGCTCGCATCATCTCCCTCGAGGACCGGCGTCGAGCACGACGCGCTGCTCGCAGGCAGTCCGCAAGCTCACAGCCGCTCGTCGCGCTTTGGTTCGCGGCGGCCGGCGTCGCCGGAGCCGCGGCGATCTGGTTGTTCATGAGCGTCGCGCTCCGTCACGGCCTGGTCGGTCTGACGATGCTGCTGGCGCTGGGAACCGCCGTCGCATGGCCCGCTGCTGGCCGCTGGCTCAGTAAGAACAGGGCAAAGGGGATACGGAAGGCCTCACAAGGTCGGCACCCCAGCAACACCCGCCGTCGCTAGCGGTACGCCGCGGCGAGACTCTGCAGCGCCGAGACCGTTCGCTCAGCGATCGGGTCGGGCGCAACCTCAACGGGACGAGGTGCCGCGGGCACGGCACTGATCTCGTGGACCGCGACCGCAACCGCGCGGTACCTGACCTGCGGACGCGACCCCGTCGCCGCGGTCGTCCGGCTGGTTGAGGTCCGGCGCGTACTCGATGAGGTCGTCGAGGACGACGAGGACGCCGCCGGCTTGTAGAAGATCTGCGTCACCCACAGGTAGCCGTCGCCGTCGATCATGACGCCGATGCCGACCTGCGTCGTCGAGCTCAGGATGTTGGCGCGGTGGCCGGAGGAATCCATGAACGCTTCGTGGATGCTGTCTGCATCCGTCCCGGCTCCCACGTTCTCTGCCAGTTTCGAGTACGAACCAACCTGGCTCTGAAGATCGTCGTTGTGGTGAAGGTTCCCACTGCGAGCCATGTCCTCGGAATGATCGCGTGCGATCGCGGTGAGCCTGCTGGAATGCGCAAGGGCCGCGAGGCCCCGAGAGGTGCGCTCCTGGTTCGCGAGGGACAGCAAGCGCTGCTCGGCGGAAGGGTTCGAGACGGGGTCTGCGGACGCGAAGCTGGGCGCAGCTGCGATCAGCGACGAGAGTACGGCGAGCATCGTAACGAGCGTGAGCTTGCGCATGTGGCGCTCCGTCCCCAACGGCCCTGGCGCGGCCTCCCTGCGGGTTCACGGGTCGAAACGGCACGAGCCCCCCACCGTTCTGGACCATCCGGACTCGGTTTCGGAACGCACCGATGGATGAGCGTTTGACCGACACGCCCGCTGCGCCCGATGCGCACGGACTTGAGGCGACGCAACGTTGCGTATCGGACGGGTCGCGGTCGGGGCTAAACGCCGGGACCCTTCGCGCCGATGTAAGAGGTGGGCTGTGCGCGGAGGTGGCCCGCCGGGGAGATGACGGCCGGCGACGTGACGATAGAAGGGGATCCATCGTGAGTCTGAGCGACACGCAGACCGGGACGCAGACCGGGACGCAGACGTGCCGGAAATGTGACCGTCTGCTCGATGCAGGAGCACACAACTGCTCGTGCGGAGCGCCGACCGTCCTCGCGTCCTTCAAGGAGCGCGCGGAGTACGAGGTCAAGCAGTGGCGCGCCTACCGGGCGCGCAGGAGCGAAGAAGCCGTCTAGAGGTACTGCCCCGGCGTCGACTCCGGACGCTCGCCCTCGGGAGGGGCGAGTCCGGGGGGCAATGCGCGCCTGCGCATCTCTTCAAGCTGCGAGGCCATCGCCATCTGCTGGCTGGCGATCGCCGCCTGGATGCCTTGGAACAATCCCTCGAGCCACCCGAGCAGTTGTGCCTGGGCGAGACGGAGCTCCGCCTCGGTCGGGATATCGCCGCCGTTCAGCGGCATCGTGATGCGTTCGAGCTCGTCGGACAACGTGTCTGATAGGCCCGACTTGAGCTCTTGGATAACCTTCTGGTGGATCTCTGCGAGATGCTCTCGTGCGCCCGGATCGAGCGGCGCCCGCCGCACCTCCTCCAGCATCTCCCTCACCATGACGGCGATGCGCAGGAGCTTGCCCGGCTGTTCGACCGCTACGTCCTCTCGGGGGCGCAGCTGCTGGTTCTGGCTCTGGTCGTCGGTCATGGGTGTCATCCTGTCAGCACCTTTGGGTGGCCCGCAACAGGATGCCGAATCTACCCGAGTTAGCCATACAACGGCCGCGGCGTTCAGCCGACAACATACGTAGTGAAACCTTCGATCCGGATACACCGTGCCCGCGCCCGCGGGCTCGCCTGCTGTGCACTGCCTTTCGCGGCTTGCGTGCTGTGGGCATCGTCTGCTTCGGCCCAGGTCCCGGTGCTCCCGATCGCGGCGCCATCGGCGCCGGCGGTCGAGGCCGCTTTGCCCTCGGTTCTGCCCTCGACAACGCTTACGCCGGTCCCTTCGCCGAGCCTTCCTGGCGAGCTTCCCGTCGATCCCGATGACGTGTTGCCCGGAGAGCTCAACGACGTCATCAACGAGCTGGACGGATCTGGGACGGCGAAGGTCCTGGATCCCCTCCCCGACCTGCTCGATGGAGGCAACCCGGGCAGCGATGGTGGCGGTGGTGGCCCCGGAGGCGGAGGCGGAGGCGGGGGTGGCCCCGACGGAGGCGGTGGTTCTGATGGCGGTTCTGGTGGTGGTGGCTCCGGCGGTGGTGGCACCGAGTCGGGCACAGGATCCACGGGCGCCGGTTCTTCGTCGGGGTCCGGTTCCAGCGGAGCGCCCGGCGCGGAAGGCGCCGGCGAACTGATCGGCTCCCCGTACGCGACGACGGCCGGCAGGGCTGCGGTTGCCGCGGTGACGCGCGCGGTGCATCTCGCGGGTCCGTTCGCCGTGCCGCTGGTGCTCGCGATGCTCGCCATCGCCCTGTTGATCGCGACCGGCCGCGGCTCTGATCGTCTGGTCAAGTTCGAACGGCTGACCGGGATCCGTCGGACCTATCGATTGTGATGAGGAAACGATCTGGGGACGAACCCGAGCGCGTCGCGAGTAGCGGTCGTCTGGCGTTGTACTTCACCGTTCGATACAGCACCTCAGTGATCGTGCTGCTCGCCATTGCAGCCAGCGGCATCCGCCCGGATCTTGAGAAGCTCGGGGCGGTACTCAGCGCCCAGGTGGTGCTGGCCCTCGGAACGCACGCACTGGCCGCGCGCGGTGGACACGCGATCGGTCTCGCGGTCTGGGTCGGGATGTTGACCGACGTGAGCGCGCTGGGCGCGATCGTGATCATGACCGGCGGCGCCGGCGGCCCGCTCGTGTTCCTGTTCACGGTCCATTCGCTGGCAGCGGGGATCTTGCTTTCCAGCAGAGCCGGCTTCCGGATGCTCGTGCTGTCGACGCTCGCCATCTTCGGGATCGACCTCGCCGGTTCACAAGGCGCGTTCGGTCTGACCACGTCTGGGTTCCCCCGCGGGCTCGAGGCGATCGCCGCGTTGTGGATCCTCGGCGGCGCCGCCACGTTCTTCAGTGTGTTCAACGAACGCGAGCTCCGGCGGCGCAACGCGGAGCTGGCCACGATCCGTCAGGTCACACTGGACATCGCGGACTCCCTGACCCTCGAGGAGGTCTTCGCGGACCTGTGCAAGGGGGTCGTGGAGGCCTTCGGCTTCGATGCGGCGGCGGTGCTGTTGCGGGAAGGCGAGCTCATGCGGTGCGCCGGCGCCCACGGCGTCACCGGCTCCCTGGAATCGCCCATCGACCTCAGAGGCCGCATCTCGCACGCGCTCTCGCTCGACACGCCGCTCGTCACCACCGGCGACCAGGCGCGCCGCGACGGGACGCTGATATCCCTGATCGGCGTCCGCGGCTACATCGCGGTGCCGCTCGCCGACGACGGGTTGCTGATCGCGACGCGCGCCGGCCGCAAGGGCCGCCCGGGTCTGCTTCGCGCCTCAGAGATATCGGCACTGGATCGGCTCTCGCACCACGCGCGCCTGGCGGTCGCGAACGCACGCTTGCACGCTCGCGTGAGCGAGATGGCGATCACCGATCCCCTCACCGGTTTGGCCAACCACGGCGAGCTGCAGCGCCGGCTGTCCTTCGAGGCCGGCCGCATCCAGCGATACACCGCGCTACGGGCGCAAGGGCATCGACTGTCCCTGATCCTGTTGGACATCGATCACTTCAAGACCTACAACGACCGCTTCGGGCACCAGGCCGGCGACGAGGTTCTGAAGGGCGTCTCGGCGGCCCTCCGCTCGGCCGTCAGAAGCTTCGATGTCGTCGCCCGCTACGGCGGCGAGGAGTTCGCCGTCATCCTGCCCGAGACGGCCATCGAGGGCGCCCGCGAAGTCGCGGAGCGCATACGGCGCGCGATCGCGGCGTATCCGTTCGCGCCCGCCGACGGTCGTAAGCCCGTACGGGTAACGGTGTCGGTTGGGGTCGCGACGGCACCCGAGAATGGCCAGATGCCCGCCGCGATCATCAAGCGTGCGGATACGGCGCTGTACCGCGCGAAGGAAGCTGGGCGGAACCGCGTCTTCCACGCCTCGGATGCTCCCGACGTGGTCGCCGAGGTCCTGCCGATGGACCCTACGCGACGCCGGCGGGAACCAGCCGCACGCCCATCTCGCGCCGTATCGAAGCGCGCTCACGCGCAGTCGTCCCTCCCCAGACCCCGAACTCCTCGCGCTTGAGAGCCCACTGCAAGCAGCGCTCACGAACGTCGCACTGCTGACAGAAGGCTTTCGCACGAGTGATCGAGCTACCCGACTCGGCGTAGAAGAGCTCAGGATCGAGCCCCGTGCACGCCGCGTCGTCGAGGTACGGGAACATCTTCTGCCGTCGAATCTCAGGCATAGTCGTACTCCCCCCTTTGCGCGCGTCATCACGCGCTACGAGCACCATCACGGAACGAACCGAGGAAGGTCTTGGGAAGGAGGGAAGGTGATGCGGGGGCTATGGATACGACGGATCGGGGCGCGCCGTCAAGAACGTGAAGAGTGAGCGAAGGGAGAGAGTGGGAAGTCGCGGCGTCGCGGCGTCGCGCGCGGGCTCAGCCGGCGGCCGCGACCGCGCGCAGCTGATCGGCATCCGCGCTGCCACTGCGGATGATCTGACGGAGTTTGCGGCCGGGTGTGCCCGGTGCGGTCGCGATGCGCACGAGTGATCGAAGGTCGGTGTCTTGCGCGTCGTAGCCCCTGCTCGACCACAGCAACTCGATCAGTTGCACGCGCATCTGGTACGCGTCCACCTCATCGGCGTCGACCAGCGATGGCGGAGCGAACGCGCGCATGTCTTGCAGCAGGCGCGCGACGTCGGGAGGAACGAGGCCGCTCGGCTCGGCGCCCGAACGCAGCAATCCGCGCACGCGCGTCGAGGACATGTCGCTGACGGCAGGGTGCAGCTGAAGGATCTCGACGCGATCGGACCACCCGGCGTTGCCCGGCGCGCTCAACACCGCGCGCAGACGTTCGCCCTGATCACCGCGCGGTGCGACCACCAGCCGTGCGCGTGAGAACAGACGCGCAAGCGCGGCATCGCGATCCGGGTACCACCGCTGCTCGAAGATCTGCAGGACCTTGTCGCTGCCTACGAGGAACGCGATCTCGGCACCGCCGAACCGCCGGGCCACAGCTTCGGCTTGATCGGCATACAACCCGTGCGAGGTGACGCCGACCGCGAAGCCCGACCCGCACGCCGCACGCATCGCGAGGAGGCGGTCCTCAGCGGTCAGCCCGTTCTGCGTCTTGCCCACGATCGAACGCGCCAGCGTGAACATGACGCAGTCGTACCCTTCGGCCAGCGCACGCTCGGCCAGCAGGACATGCGCCGCCGTCGGTGGATTGAACGAGCCGGGGAGCACGGCGACGGATCGGCAGGCGCGGACCGGTGTGAGTGGCCGCAGCGTCGGTTCGCCGTCGGGGTCGACACTATCGATGAGCTCCCGGAGGAAGAACATCGACGCGAGATCGAACGGGTCCGTTTGCATCCGGTTCCGGTCATGGTACCCGTGGGCCACCGGGCGCGCCGGATGTTGTGACCCGCTTGCCGCGTGCCTCGGGGTGGGGCACCATCGCCGGCATGGATCCGTGGGACCACATCCGGCGTGCCTGCGAGGATCGACGGAGCGGCTCGGTCGACGTTGCCGTGCGCGCTGGGCAAGGGATCGCGGCGATGCACCTTCGTCGCGATGTGACCCGTGCCGCGCGCGCCCTCACGCGAGCGCATCCCGCGATGGCCCCCATCTGGCGCCTGTGCTCCGATGCGCTTGAAGCTTCCTCGATCACCGCCGGCGCTGAGCGATACATCGACCGTCTAGTGGGTGAGAGTGAGGCAGCCGCGGACGCGCTGCGATGGGTGCTCACCCGCCGCAGCGCCATCGTCGTGACGCATTCCTCCTCGGGGACGATCGCACGCGCGCTGGAACGCGTGCGATCGCGGGTCACCCTGGTTCTGTGCACTGCGTCGCTGCCCGGCGGTGAGGGTCGCGCGTTCGCGCGCCGGCTGCAGCGTGACGGCTTCGACGCCGAGGTCGTCGGTGACGCCGAGATCGCCGAGGCGTGCGGGCGCGCCCATATCGCGATCGTGGGCGCCGACGCGGTCAGCGAAGACGGCGCGGTGAACAAGGTCGGTACGCGCCCGCTCGCCCTGGCGGCTCGCGACGCCGGCATCGGGTGCTACGTGATCGCGCCGTCGGCGAAGCTCGTCCCGTTCGACCTCGGCGCTCCCTCGTTCGAGACCACTCCCCTGTCGTTGTTCGACGCGGTGATCACCGAGCGCGGCGCGCAGCGTCCGTCTGCGATCCGGCGGGCCTCCGCGCGCATCACCCTGCATCCCTCGATCGAAAGGCTGGCGCCGTGACCGACGTCGAGATCATGTGCATCGGTGACGAGCTGCTGCGTGGCATCGTCGCCGAGTCGAATTCGCATTGGCTGGCCAAGCGCATCGCCGCACGTGGCGCCACGCTTCGGCGCGTCACCGTCTTGCCCGACGACATCGACACCGTCGCGGCCGAGATCCGCGTCGTGCTTGGGCGCGCCCCTGCGCTCGTCGTCACCCACGGCGGGCTCGGGCCGACCGACGACGATCGCACCAGGACGATGATCGCGCGCGGCCTCCGGCGCTCACAGCGTCGCGATCCCGACGCATCGTCGATCGTTGAACGGCGCTACCGAGAGCTGGCCGAGCACGGATCGATCGCAGATGCCACGCTGAACGATGCGCGTGCGCGGATGGCAGACCTCCCCGACGGTGCTCGCGCGTTCGACAACGAGGTCGGTGCCGCGCCGGCGTTCGCCATCACCCAAGATGCAACGACGATCGTCGCGTTGCCGGGCGTCCCGCCCGAGCTGGTGTGGATCTGGGAGAACTCGCTGGTGCCGCTGCTCGACGAGGTGATGGGCCCGGGCGGCTTCTCCGAGCTCACGCTGGACCTTGACCTGCTGGATGAGTCGCGCATCGCGTGGTTGATGGAGGAGCTCGCCCGGCAGCATCCGGGCGTATACGTGAAGTCACGTGCGCGTGGATTCGCTAAAGGCGAGGAGATCCGCGCGACGCTCGCAGCGACCGCGACCTCAGACGAGCACGCGCGCGAGATGGTGCGAGCGGCCGAGGCCGACCTGCGCGCGGCACTTGCCGCCGAGCGCATCGGGGTCGTGGGCGAGGAACGCGGCTGAGGGATCTCAGGCCGACCGGGCGCGCGTGCGGATCGCGACCAGAGGCCTATCGAACTAGTAGAGGCTTGGATCAGAAGGCGTCCTCGGCTCGAGGATGGCTTGGGTCACGATCATCACCGCGACGAGCTTTTCCTCGGCGGTGATCCGCACGTCGATGACCATGGTCCGTCCGCCCTTGTGCACGGCGCGCCCTTCGCCTCGGAGTATCCCGTCACGGACGCCCGCGATGAAGTTTGCCTTGAACTCGATCGTGGTGAAGATCTGTCCTTCGGCCAAGGATGGGAACGTCGCCCAGGCCGCGACCGTGTCGCCGAACCCGGCGATCGCCCCGCCGTGGGCGTAACCCCCGGGATGGCGGACCTGCGGGCGCACTTCGAGCTCAGCGAGCGCGTAGCCCTCACCGACATCAAGGACCTTGACGCCGAGCATGCCCGGGAACGTGTCGCGGAAGATCAGCTCCTGGTTCTGCAATGCCTCGGCGAAGCGTGACGGTGTCGGGCCCTCGAGTCCCGCATCGGCGCGCGTCATCCGAGCGGTTTCACGGTCGGGTCGATCGCGACCTCGACGAGCGAAGGCTTGCCAGACTCGATCGCCGCGCGCACGGCCGCGGTGACCTCGCCCGCCTTCTCGGCTCGATGCGAGGTAACACCGAACGCCGAGGACAATGCCATGAAATCGACCGCGGGCTCGGCGATGTCGGTGCCGACGTAGCGGTTCGCCTTCGCCGACTCGCGTCCCATCGCCAGCAACTGCGCTTTGAGGATGTAGTAGCCGCCGTTGTTGATCACCACGATCGTCGCCGGGATATCGTGATGCGCCAGCGTCCACAGTGCCTGCGGCACGTAGCAGGTCGCGCCGTCGCCGACGACGGCAACGACGTGGCGGCCGGGCTGCGCGAGCGCGACGCCGGCGGAGGCGGGGATCGCCCAGCCCAGCCCGCCGCCGCGGAAGAAGAAGTAGGAGTCGGGGTCGCGCTGTCGAAGCACGGCGCGCAACGCGGTTGTCGCGGTGACGCTCTCGTCCACGACCGACACGGCCAAGCCGTCGAAGGCGTTCACGATCGCGCCGCACGCCGCGATCGGTGGCAACGGCACGGTGCCCTGTTGCGCCTCCACCGCTTGGTGCAACCCGGCGAGGGCTTGCTCGCGCTGTGTGCCGTACTCTCCCGCGCGACCGGCCACCTTCGCGCGGTCGGCGACCGCGAGCACCGCGCCGGTCAGCGCGCGGATCGTCGCCTTGACGTCCCCACGCATGCCGAGGGCGACGGGATAGGTCTTGCCGATCTGGTGGGGGTCGGGATCGACCTGGATCAGGGTGACGCCGTCGGGCACCGCGGGGACCGGCCGGTAGAAGAACGGCGCGAACAGCACCGCGCCGAGCGCGAGCACGACATCGGCCTGCGACAGCGCGGCGCTGATGCCGTCGTTGACCGGCGGCAGCGAGCCCGTCCAGAGCGGATGGTCCATCGGGAACACGAGCCGCGAGTGGAGCGGCTCTCCGACGACGCGCGCGCCGATGGCCTCTGCGAGTGCGACGAGGTCGCCGACCGCGCCCGAGCGTGCGACCTCATCGCCGGCCAACAGCAACGGCCGCTGGGCGGTGGCCAGCATGCGAGCGGCTTCCTCGACGCCGGCGGCAGCACCGCCGTGCTCGATGCGCGAGCGCGCCGGGACGACGGCGTCGCATGGCTCGTCGAGGAAGTCCCACGGGATCGACAGGAAGACCGGTCCCGTCGGCGGCGCGGCCGCGATCTTGAACGCGCGCCGCATCGCGATCCCGATGTCCTCGGGGCGGAGCACCTCGTAGGCCCATTTCACCGACCCTTCGACCATCCGGACGAGGTCGCCCGCGAGCATCGGCTCTTGGATCATCTGCTTTGTGTTCTGCTGGCCGGCGGTGATCACCACCGGCGAGCCGTGCCAGCGAGCATTGATGATGTTGGCGAGCCCGTTGGCAACACCCGGCGCGATGTGGAGGTTCACAAGCGAAGGCGCACGAGTTGCCTGCGCGTATCCGTCCGCAGCGGCGACGGCGGTCGCCTCCTGCAGTGCGAGGATCAACTCGATGCCGGTGTCGCGCGCGAGCTCGTCGAAGAGCGGCAGCTCGGTCGTTCCGGGGTTCGCGAACAGGTACCGGACGCCTTCGGAGCGGGCGACCTCGAAGAATTGCTGTCTGCCGGTGGTCATGGCACCACGCTATGAGGCGCGCGGCGATGCGGTCAAAGCACGCTCAGGGTCCGGTGTACTTCGCCCGCACGCACTCCAGCTGTTCGATCCCGAAGCGCGCGTCCTCCTCGAGCTCCGGGTCGGCTCCCTGCGCATTGAAGATCGTGATCGCTTCGCCGTAACGCACCTTGCCGTCCGGCTCCCCAACCACCCAGTCGGCGAGCCCCACATAGCCCCACGCCAGGATCACGCCGAAGTCGCCGTCGAGAGACACGCCGTCGGCACGTCCCGCTCCTCTGGCAGCGACCTGCGCGAGTTCGAAGGAGCGGTTCCAGCTCTGACGCGCACCGGCAGGATCGCCGAGGGCCAGCTGGTGGATCCCCTTCGCCCACCATGCGGTCGCGAGCGAATCCTCGCCCGTCCGCAGCTCGATGCGCCACCGGATGCAATCCTCCGCGGCCGCGAGCCCTGCTTCGAAATGCTCGCGGGTGCGCGGGAGGTTGTCGCCTGGCCAGCAATCGGCCGTGTCGGCGGCGAGGTCGTAGCTCATCGCGTTGGCGAGGTTGATGCAGCGCTGACGCATGTCGTCGTTCGCAGCCGTCGCCGCCTGCCGGAGCATCTCCTTGATGCCCGCCCGCGCGACCGCGATGCACGTGTCGAGGTTCCGTCCGGGCCACTCGTCCATCACCAGGGCGCGCCGCGCGAACAGGAACAGGATGCGTCGTTCGATGTCGTCGCCGAAGCTCTCGATGAACGCGATCGCATCCGCCGCGCTCTTCGACGCGACGATCTTCAGCGTCTCCGCGTGCTCTTCGAAGAACGCCTGAGGGTCTTCGGACGCATTCATCTACCCGTCACCTGTAACTCCTGGAAGTTTCCCATACCCTGATGGTTCCTAGGTTCTTCGAAGGGTTGGATGCTCCCTGCTTGGTCGGTCGCCGGCACCCGCGGACGAGAAGCCCCTCCTTGCTGCGCGTCGCGAGCGCGGGCTCTTCGAACGTGAGGGGACCTTCGGTCGGCTCGAGTGCGGCTCGGGTCACGGCCGCGACTCTACTACGAGGTGTCGGCGGGTCAGGGGGTCGATGGCGCCGAGACGACCCCGTCGATCCTGAAGGGCGAGTACGCGCCTTGATACCCGCCCGGAACGGGTCCCCCGACCTGCCCGGAGAAGGTGATCGCGCCCGACCCAGTCGCGCCGGCGAACGGCCCCGTCCCGCCGGTGACGGTGAAGGTACCGTTCCCGCTCACGAAGATACGGCCGTAGTCGGTCGTCTGCAGACCCAGCCGGTAGCACTGCCTGCCGTTGGCCCGAAGCGCGAGGTCGTGCCCGCTGAGGGTCGTGAGCGTCATCGTCGCCGCGGTGAAAGTCTCGCATGGCGTCGGATCCTGGTAGGCCAGCACCGCGTCGCCGAACAGGCGCGAGTCTCCCACGGCCGACGCCGATCCGCTGCCGTCGACGTGGAGATGGTTCGCCGGCCCGGGCTCGCTGGCGAGCGACACGAGGAAATCGACGACATAGGTGCCCTTCAGCGGGACCATCGTCGCTCCGTGCGCGCCGGCGGGCGCCAGCGATACGAGGATGACGGCACAGCCTAGGAACGTTCGAACGCGCATCGGTCCTCCCCATCGAGTCGGTTCTCGTTGTACTGATTCTTCTTACTTGTCCCTTTTCCTCTTTCCTCCCGAGCGCGCGGATCGGCTCGCTCCGTACCATGGCTTCCGATGAAACGATGGATCGCCCTGGTCGCAGCCGTCGGGATCACCTCGGCTGCGGGGGCTCCCGCGTACGCGTTCGTCCCGGAGAAGACCCCTCACCGGGCAGCCGAGGTCGTCGGGCGCATCGCGGCGGGCAGGCACGCCGCGGCCGGCGGACGCGCCGGATTCGTGATCATGCGCGGAGGCAACGTCCTGTTCGGCCTCAACGCCGACACGCCGATGTCGCCGGCCTCGCTCACGAAGCTCGCGACGACGACGACCGCTTTGCTGGAGCTGGGGGTCGGGTTCCGGTTCCGGACGATGGTTCGCGCCGATGGTTCCGGATCCAACGCGACCACGCTGTACCTCGTCGGTGGCGGAGATCCAACGTTCTCGACCGAGGTCTACCGCCGGCGCCGGTTCCTGCCCCGACCGACGGATCGCATCAAGCGGCCGGCGTTCGCGTCGAGTTCGCCGACCGTCGAGCAGCTCGCGTCGCGGGTCGCATCTGCTGGCATCCGTCACGTGAGCGGCGATCTCGTAGCGGACGCCACCGCGTTCGAGCCGCAACGCACGCAGCCCGGCTGGCTCGCGAGCTACACCAAGTTCGAGCCGGACGTCGGGTACCTCAGCGCGCTGACGGTGAACGAGGGGCGCGCCGACTTCGAGGGCAGACGCATCGTCTCCTCGCCGCCGATCGCTGCCGGCAACGCTTTGCGCGCAGCCTTGGCTGCGCGCGGCATCACCGTGGCTGGGTCGATCCGCCGCGGGCGCGCGCCGGCGACGGCACGCGAGGTGGCCTTCGTCTCCTCACCGCCCCTGTCGGAGATCGTCGACTTCACGAATCGCTACTCGATCAACCTCGATGCGGAGCTGATGCTCAAGCGCGTCGGCGGCGGCACGACGGTGAACGGCGTCGCGAAGGTGCGCGAGAAACTGACGGAGCTCGGCGTGCCGGTGGACGGGCTGGTGATGACAGACGGCAGCGGACTGTCGGTGCGCAACCGGATGACGCCGCGGACGGTCGCCGCCCTCGTCGAGGTGATCCGCACGCGGGAAGGCGACGCCTTCGACGTGCTGCGCGAGTCGATCCCCGTGGCGGGACGGCCGGGAACGCTGCAATCGCGCATGGAGGCGTCGCCTACCGGCGGCAACCTGCGCGGGAAGACGGGCCAGATCCGGCGCGTGCGCACGATGGCGGGATGGGTGACGGCGCGTGACGGCGTGCCGGTCGTGTACGTCGCGCTCTACAACGACGTGGCGAGTCCGTTGGCCCTGACGGTGCCGCTGAACCTCTTCGGCCTGGCGCTCGCGCTGCTGCCGTCGGCGTAGGCTCGCGAACATGGATGCCTACCGCGAGGCGAACCGCGCGCACTGGAACGAGGTCACCGCGATCCACGCCGCGAGCGATCTCTACGATGTGGAGTCATTCAAGGCCGGCACGAACCGTCTCCACGCGATCGAGCGCACTGAGCTCGGTGATGTGACCGGCAAGAGCCTGCTCCACCTGCAGTGTCACTTCGGGCTCGACACGATGAGCTGGGCGCGCCTCGGCGCCACGGTCACCGGCATCGACTTCAGCGAGGCGGCGATCGAGCGGGCGCGTGCGCTGTCCAAGGAACTGTCGATCCCGGCGCGCTTCATCCTCACGGAGTTCTACGACCTTCCCGCCCACCTCGATGAGACCTTCGACATCGTCTTCACTTCGTACGGCGCGATCTACTGGCTGCCCGACATCGGCGGGTGGGCCCGCATCGCTGCCAGGTTCACCAAGCCGGGCGGAACCTTCTACGTCGCGGAATTCCATCCGACCGGCTTCGTGTTCGACAACGAGGATCAGACGCTCACCGACTGGCGGGTGCGCTGGCCGTACTTCAGCGGTGGGCTGCCGGTGAAGGACGAGAGCGAGTTCGACTACGCCGACCCGAGCGCCTCCTTCGAGCACCGGGTGACCTACGGCTGGGGTCACACCCTCGGCGAGATCACCACCTCGCTGATCGAGGCAGGCTTCCGGCTCGAGTACTTGCACGAGTTCCCGTACTCGACCTACAAGCAGTTCCCCTTCGCGGAACGTCGCGAGGACGGCTTCTGGCACGTTCCCGAGCACCTGACCAAGATGCCGCTGCTGTTCTCCATCAAGGCGACACGCTCCTCGTAGGTCACCGGAGCACCCGGGCTGGACATTGGTCGCTTTCGTCCCAGCTGGTAGCCTTCGAAAATCCCGACCGATGCGAAGGAATCGGGCGCCCCGGTGGCGAAGTCGGTTCCGGAAGGCCTCGAACTCGGGCCGAACTTCAGGGAGGACAGGCATGGGAGCCACACGACTCCGTCTCGGATCACTGATCATCGTCACATCGCTCGCCCTCAGCGCGATCGCGCTGACCGGCGCTCCGGCCGGCGCGGACGCTAACCCGTGTGCGAGCGGCTGTTGGACCGCGCCGTTCTCGCCGTTCGGCTTGTTCGATGCGGCCCCGCCCAAGACGGTGGACGATTCCAAGAAGTTCCCGGCCGCAGCCAGCGCCGTAGTCCTCCCGAACGGCCGGATCCTGTACTGGAACGGGCTACAGGACATCGAGGATGCGAACGCGCCTTTGGCCGCAGACCTCGGGCGCATCAACCCCCGTTCGAAAACGGCGATCCTCGACCTGACAGGATCCGGAGCAGCGTTCTACCCGGACGCCAAGGCCCCGCTGGGCCATGACCTGTTCTGCGCCGACCAGCGCCTCAACCAGAACGGGAAAGTCGTCGTCGTCGGCGGCACCAACTGGAAGTCCGAAGTGGCCAACCCGGCCGACGACGGCAACGGTCCCGGCGGCCTCGTAGAACTCTACGGATCCAAGCAGACCCACCTGTTCCAGGCGGGTAGCGAGACGCTTCGCCTGAACGAGGACAGCAACTTCGGCGACATCACGACCTCGCAGTGGAGCCTCGGCGCGGACATGGCGAAGGCCCGCTGGTACCCGACCGAGCTGACCCTCGGGGATGGCAACGAGTTCGTCGCCGGCGGCGTCGGCAAGCTGATGTGGAACTCTTCGGTGCTCGACGCGGTCGACAGCGACAAGGGTGGCGACGTGGACGAGGCCACGAACCCGGCCCCGCAGAACGTGCTCGAGACCGAGACCTACAACGCCGACACCAACACCTGGACGCTCAACCCGACCGAAGCCAACGTCACGCTTCCGCTCTTCGCGCGGATGCACCTGCTCCCCAACGGCGAGATCTTCTTCGGCAGCGTCGGGCAGATGTGGGGCCCGGCCGGTCAGTCGATCGACCAGCTCGAGTGGAACGACTACAAGCTGCTCGACTCGCACAACCTCGCCGGCGGCTGGCGCACCGACGCCATGGGCAACTACGGCGCGCGCAGCGGCGCCTTCAGCGCGATGCTTCCGCTGAAGGCTCCCTACGACAAGGTGGACGTCCTCGTCGGAGGCGGCGTGCTCGGCACCAGCCCAGGCACCTACCTCTCGACCGATATCTCCGAGATCGTGCACCTCGCGAAGGGGGAGAACGGGAAGTTCACGGCATCGGCTGAAGAGACCTCGCCGATGAACGTGAAGCGGTGGTACTCCAGCTCGGTCACGCTGCCCAACGGTCAGGTCGTGGCCGTCAACGGCGCCGACAAGGACGAGGTGGTCATGCCCGGGCCGGAGGCCGCGATCCGCACCGCGGAGCTATGGACGGGCTCGGAGTGGGTCACGCTGTCGGATGGCAGCCGTGACCGCACGTACCACAGCTCGGCGATCCTGCTCCCCGACGGCAGCGTCCTCGTCGGCGGCCACGCGCCGATCAACCGGTACTACGGCGACAAGGGCGCGCCGAACGACGAGCTCGCTCCGGCCGGTGTGAAGCAGGCGAACAACCTGAAGGACCCGAGCTTCGAGCGACTCTTCCCGCCGTACCTCTACGAGGGCGCGCGTCCGAAGGTCAACTCCTCGCAGAAGTTCGCAACCTGGGGCGGCAAGCTCGAGGTCCAGATGGACCCCACGAGCATCCCTCCAGCGAAGCTCGTCCTGTCGCGCTTGCCGTCGGTGACGCACACCACCGACGCGGACGCACGCACCGTCGAGGTGGACTTCGAGGCAGGCAACGGAACCACGCTGAAGGCGTCGATCCCCGACTCCCGCGACGTGCTCCCGCCGGGCTTCTACTACCTCTTCGCGCTCAGCGACAAGGGTGTTCCGTCGGTCGCGACCGTGGTGCAGGTCACCGACGAGGCCCACTACATCGGCGGCGGTAACGCGACGCCGGTCGAGATGGCCGCGCAGCCGTTCCGCCCCGCGGGCTCCTCGCCGATCTCCTCGGTGAAGGCACCGGCTTCTGGTTCGGTGGCCACCGGCGCGATCGCGAACAAGTCAGCGCCGGTCGCCGCGTCGCAGACGCTGCCTGTGTCGGACGGTACGGACTCCTCCGGGATCCCCGCCGGCCTGCTGGCAGGGCTCGCGGCGCTGGGAGGCATCACGCTGGTTGGACGCGCACGTCTCGGGGTGAGAGTGCGCGCCTGATCCGCATCACGCAGGTCTGAACGAGCGCCTCGTAGGGGGCGCTCGTTCACGTTCGGGGCTACCATCGCGCCGCGATGCGAGAGCGTACGTTCGCCTTCAGTTCCGACGGCCTGCGCCTGTCCGGCGAAGTCGTCACACCGGATGAGCCGTCGGCAGCCGTGCTGCTGTGTCACGGGATCCCCAGCGGCGGTCTTCCGGATCCCGACGATGCGGGCTATCCGGGCTTCGCCCGGTTCCTTGCCGAGCACGGGTACGCGGCGGCATGGTTCGGCTTCCGCGCCTGCCGCGGCGCGCCCGGAGACTTCTCGGTCGCAGGCTGGCGACGCGACCTCGCGGGGGCGGTCGAGGCGCTCCGAGGCGTGGCCCAGGGCATCCCCGTCGTCGTCATCGCTTCGAGCATGGGTGGATCGACCGCTCTCGCTGTTGCGGCGGAGCGCGACGATGTAGCCGGGATCGCCACGCTCGCCGCGCCGGCGTTCTTCGACGAGGGCTCCGGGCTGTTGGAGGACCCCGACTCGCTTCTGCAGCGGTTCCGCAACATCGGCCTCATCCGCGATCCGGCGTTCCCCCCAGACATCGATGCCTGGCTCGCGGAATTCGTCGCGCTCGCCCCGGATGAAGGCATCGCCCGGATCGCACCGCGCCCGGTTCTGGTCGTCCATGGAGAGGCCGACGATGTGGTCCCCTACCACCATGCAGAGCGGCTGTTCTCGGCCGCCAGAGGCCCCAAAGAGCTCGTTCGGATCCCCGGCGGCGGGCATCAGCTGCGACGCGATCCTCGCGCTCTGGACGCGCTCCGCGATTGGCTCGGTCGCCACTTCGTCCCGAGTGTCCGGTGAAGAGAAGCTTTCCGGCCACTGAAAGCGGTCAAGTTTCGGTAGGAGTAGACCGATAGGACCAGGGACGGCTTCACAATCTCAAGCGGGGAACGGTACATGGAAGAGCTCCGGAGGCCCTGTGAGCATCGAGGGACCGACGAGGTCCTGAAGAGCCTCATCGAGACGCCACAGGGTTCTATCGACTTCAACATCTGCAAGACGTGCCGACGATTCTGGCTGGAGCGCGACGGCTGGCTCCTTTCGCGGCGCGAGACGATGAACATCCTTCGTTCGTGGCCGCTGGACACCGCGGCAGTCGCCCACTAGTAAGCCCCCGTCGAGACGGTGCGGGCCTGCCCGCAC
>JBKJXT010000149.1:0-3750 GCA_046716205.1 Actinomycetota bacterium | reverse complement strand
ATGGACTGGTAGCGATCGTTGGCGTCGGGGATGGTGGGGGAGTGGACGTAGGGGTAGGGCTCGGGGTGGGCTGTGTGCCGCTTGTAGTCTTCACACCGTAGATGGCGATCTGCTGGCTTCCCGTGCTTGGCTGCGCGCAGAGTTCGACACTTCCGGATTGGACGTTGATTCGACTGTCCCCGCCGAAGATGAATTGAACTCCGGTGCTTCCTGCGATCGTGCCGCATCCGCCAGGTACCGGGATCGTGGGGCGAGTCGAGTCGCTCGGGCTCCACCCGGAGGGTGTTCCTCCGACGATGTTCGCGTTGGAGTCCTGGATCAACCACTCGTGATTGCCGTCGGGATCTTCGAAGTCGAAGTAGTAGTTACCAGGCTGGAACCAGAACACCTTGCCGGCACACGACCCGCCCATGCGATCGCGCAACGACGACGCGTCGGTGTACCGGCCGGGCTCGAGTGTAACGAGCCACGTGGAACCGCATGGCGGAACGGACCGATTGAATAGCCCCGCGGCAGCCTTCGCGTAGTTCGGATCGGCGCCGTCGGCGGGATCAGCGGGACCCGCGTAGTTCTGACACTGGAGCGGAGGCTCGGTGGATGAGATGGTGCCGCCGCAGTCGCCGATGGCAGATACCTTGCCGGTGACCGAGAGGCTGGCTTTGGCTGCGGTGTTACGGATCGTCGAATGTGAGAACACGTCACCGAATGTTCGCAGCCCGGCGTTGGATCCTTGGAAGAAACCCTCCTCGGCGGTGCTCGTTCCGAGCGTGAGGATAGCCCGTCCAGGCTTGTTGCTCGTGTTATTCGCCCCAGTCGGCGCACCACTTCCAGGCTGAGGTGAGCAGTTCACCGTCACGGTGTGCCCGTTCACCGGCACCTGGACGGACGGACAGCTGCCTCCATCGATCCCAAGGTTTGGATCTCGCCGGAGGATGTTGATGGCAGCGTCGACTGCGCCGTCTGCCGCGTACACCTGTTTGGCCTGAGCGCGAACCGACAACGTCACGCGGAAACTCGTATCTGCGAATCCTAAGATCACGGTGATGAGCAGACCGAAGAAGGACAGGAACGCCAGTGCCAGGGGCAGAGCAGCTCCGTCCTCGCTCCTTCGCAGCCGACGCATCATGAGGTTCTCCGCGCCGCTATGAGCTGGTAGCCGAACCCGCCGCGTTCGGTGATGGCGATCTTCACGGTGTTCGGCCGGGACGTGCCGGTCCCCGGGCATGCAGGGGAGCATTCGACGGTGGGGCCTACCGAAGCCAAGTTGTGCGAGATGGTTACCGAATCGACGACTGCATAGGGTGCTGCGTCAGTCGTATCGTCGGAGCAGAAGGTCCTCGTCAACTTTCGGCCCGAGCCGGCGCCGGTCACGACATAACTCGCCGTCTTGAGCACCGTCCCATCCCACCAGTCGAAGCTGATCAAGGGGGTGACCCCCGCACAGCCCGAGTCGTCGAGGGACGCCGTTTCCGCGCTTCCGACGTCGGTCGCGAAGTAGGCAGATGTCTGGTGAGCGTCGTGTGACTCCGAGAGCCGAGTCTGGGTCGCATCGGTCGTTCGGAATCCGACGACCATGGAGGCGGTCAGAACAGAGAACACGATACCCAATATCGCAACCCCGACGATGAGCTCGATGAGCGTGAACCCGTCCTGACGGCTCATGACGTCCGCCGCTTCAATATCTGCACGGTTTCCACGGCGCGTGAGTCGGATGATTGCACCGACAAGGTGATGCGCTGGATCCCCGCGTCCGTAGACGGGCAAGCATCCTGGAAAGCGACGGGGTTGGAATCAGGGGTCCAATGGTCGACGTCGGTGATGACCGGAGTATCGAACCCCGCCGGTGGAGTGATGACTACGGTCGCGTACGAGCTCGATGTTGCACAATCCTCGTACGCCGCCCGCTTCAAGGCATCGGCGTAGCTCCGCAGAACGGTCTGTCCTATCGCTTGTTTACGATGGATATCTGAAGCGATGATTGACGTAGACATCCCGCCCAAGATGGAAACGAATGCGATGCCGAGGATGGCTACGGTCACCAGCAACTCGATGAGGGAGAGACCTCCCTCGTGGCGCGCACGCGCGTGGGCTGTCATACCGTCTGGACCTGATTGAAGATCCCGTACATCGCTGAGATAAGGGCTACTGCTACGAAGCCCACCATGAGTCCCATGAAGATGATGGCCATAGGCTCAAACAGGGTCGTCAACTTCTTGATCTTGTAATCGAGTTCCTGGTCGAAGAACTGAGCTGCAGACTCGAGTTGTTGATCTAGCGTTCCGGTGTCTTCGCCGACACGGATCATCTGCGTCACAGACCTTGGATACAGCTCCGTCTGCGCGATGGGGCGGGCGATACCCTCCCCCTGCAACATCTGTTCGCGAACACCCTGGAGCGCTCGCTCGTAGTGCACGTTGTTACTGCTCTCGGCCACGATGGATAACGCCTGGGGAAGCGGCACGCCAGCTTGAACCATGGAGGAGAATACCCGGCATGTTCGCTCAACGATAGCGTACTTGACGACCTGCCCGACGATCGGGATCTTTAGTTTCGTCTTATCGATGATCGACCGCCCGCGACCCGTTCGCGCGCCTCCGACGATCGCGAAGACCAGCAGGAAAAGGCCGCCGATCAGGAAGTACCAATTCGCGCCGAGGAAGTCGGTGGTTCCGAGAAGGATGCGCGTCGGGAGGGGCAGCTCCGCGTCGAGGGACGCGAAGAACTTCTTGAATCGAGGCAGGACGAAGGTCGTCAGGATGATGACCGTTACCAAGGACATCCCCATGATAAGGATGGGATACGCCATGGCCGAGCGGATCTTCCGCCGCGCCTCGAGGTCGCGCTCGATGTACTTCGAGAGCTGGTCGAGCACGCTATCGAGCTGCCCGGTTACCTCCGCCGCTTCTAGCATGTCCACGTAGAACGGTGGGAAGGCTGCTTTGTGGATGGCAACCGACGACGAGAACGGCTCCCCTGCTCTCAGCGCCTCAGTGATGTCGTTCAGAGCTTTCTGCATCAACTTGTGGCCAGCGTCTTCGCGGATCGTGTCGATCGCGTCCAGGATCGGGACACCGGCGCGGATGAACGCTGCCAGCTGCCGTGAGAAGTGCATCACTTCTTCGCGCGGGATCCGCTTCGCCGTGATCTCGAACGCCAGGATGCCCTTCTTCTCTTTGAGGACGACGTTCTCCACGTCGCGCTCCAGCAGCGCGGTCCGCGCGCTGATGATGCTGGGCGCGTCGAGCTGACCCTTCACCTTCGCGCCGGCGAGGTCGGTCCCTACATACGAAAACTTAGCCATCGATTCCCTTACAGCGTGTAGATCGCGCGCATCGTCTCGGCGATCGTGGTCACGTCCTCGAACACCAGACGTGCACCTTCTTCGCGCATGGGGCGCATCCCTTGTTTCACGGCCATCTGCCGGATGTCATCGTGGGGGGCGTGCTCCACGATCAGCTGCTTGATCTCGGTCGTTACATGCAGCAGCTCGTAAACGCCGATCCGGTCCTGATACCCGGTCCGGGAGCAGAAGTTGCACCCCTCTCCGATCCAGTATTCCTTCTTGGGCCCGCCGCCGGCCTCGAAGTAGAACGCCATCTCCTCCGACGTCGGCGTGTAGCTCACCCGGCAATGCTCGCATGTGCGCCGCACCAGCCGCTGCCCGCCGACCCCCAGCAACCCCGACGCGCTCAGGAACGACTCGATCCCATGTCGAGGACCCGATGGAGCCCCGACACTGCGTCGGTCGCG
>JBKJXT010000148.1:0-8747 GCA_046716205.1 Actinomycetota bacterium | reverse complement strand
AGCACGACCGCGGCCACGACGAGCTCGGCGCGCGCTACCTTCCGCAGACCCGACACGGTGTCGCCCGCCCGCGGCACGTGCCGGAAGCGGTTCACCGCGCCGAGGATCACAAGGACCATCAACAGCGCGATCTTGAGCATCACGAGCCGGCCGAACGTGGTCGAGGTCAGCTGCTTGAACCCTCCGACCTCGGTGATGGAGCGGAAGGTGCCCGTGATGACGATCACGACGACCGACCACAGCGCTACCCGGGAGTACCCGCGCACGGCGCGCGCGCGTGCCTGCGGCTCCGCGTCGCGCACTCCTGCGAGCAGCGCGACCAAACCGCCGAGCCAGACACCGCCCGCAACGAGGTGGACGAACTGCTGGAGGATCGCGCGGGGCGAGTTGGTCGCACCCGCATGCCCGAACGTGACGTGGGCGAACATCGCAGCGGCCGTCGTGAACACGACCAGGCGTGACCGCAACACCCCGCGCGCGATCAGGATCGTCAGCGCGCAGGCAACGAGTGGGCCCGCGCGCCATGCCAGGGCGCGTCCGACCGAGGAGGACGCGATGTCCCCGATCCCGATGCCGGCGGCGCGCCGTTGCGCTTCGGCGATGCCGAGCGCTCCGATCGCCGCCAGCGCGAGGGCGATCGCTCGCAGACGCGCGGGGTCCGCCAGACCGAGGCGAGCCCCGACCCATCCCGCACCCATCAACATCATGAGTCCCGCGTAGAACATCCATCGCGCGACGACCGACAGCGCGCTGGGCCCCGGGACCTCAGTCGCGGTGTCCAGTTGCGCGGCCGAGGGCGAGACCCCAACCCCGAACGCGAATGCGCCCGCGGTCACGTGCCCGTCGACGCGAGACAACACGCGCCACGTGACCGTGTACACACCCCGCGGAAGGTCCGGAACGGCGACGGTGAACATCAGGCCGTCGCGCACGGCTTTCCCCGACTGAACTGCGCGCCCGTTCGTATCGAGAACCTTGATCTCGGAGAACCGCTCATCGGCCTCCTCGGTGAAGGTGATCCGCACACCCTGGGGCGAGGCGGTGAGCGTCGCGCCTTCGGCCGGGTCGGATGCGGTCTGCAGCGCGTGCGCGTGCGCGGTCGTCGCGCCGACGCCGATGACACCCAGCGCGATCAGCGCGACGACCACTGCACGCTTCATCGGATCAGGCAGCCTTGCGCCTGCGCCCGAGCAACCCACTCAGCACGCCGAGCACGCCGAGCCCGACCGCGATCCACGCGATCGTCGTCGCCTTCGACGCGTCGTCCTCAGCGGCTTTAGCGCGCGACTCCAGCGCCAGCACTCGCTGGCTCGTCCGCTCGTTCGCGGTCGCGAGATCCGCCGCAGCTGGCTCCGGTTCGGGGAACTGGATGTCCTGCGCCGGCGAGACGTCGTCGAAGGTGTTCTCGCCCGAGGTGAACGTACGATCCACCGCTTTGCCGGCGAGCCGTCCGGTGAGGCGGAAGGTGTAGGTGCCCGGCCGTGTCGGAACGATCGCAGTGTCGTAGTGACCGGGCTCGCCGAAGACGGGCTCGAGAGCGCGCCGCTCCATAACTTTCTGGCCGAAGCCGACCTCGACCGACAACTTCACACCAGTCACCGGGTCTCCGTCCTGATCCTCGACGATGATCTCGACCGCGTTGGGCTCGCCGGCGAGCGCCGGCTCATCACCCCAGCCGATCACGACCTCGACGCCGTTGGCCTTCGCGCTTTCATGTGCCGAGGCAACCGTGGGCGCGAACGCGAGCAACGCGATCGCGGCGGCTGCGACGACGGAACGTGGTCTCATCGTTACCTCCCCTGGGAAACGCCCGTTGAGCCGCCCCGATCGGCGGCATGTCTCAGCGAGCGAGGACGGGAGGCGCGCGCCCGAGCGAAAGCGAGCCGGAGTAGTGCGCGAGTGCCCGCGAAGCACGCCAGACGGTCGCGCGTACGCGCACCAAGCGCTCGACTGCGCGCGCGCCCCGAAGCGAACGGGCCACGGCCGCGCCAGCGCTATGAAGCAGTTGGATGAGCATCGCGGCGACCGCCGCGGTGATGAACTGGAGCGCGACGCCGATCGTGGTGGCCTGGAGCACGCGCGAGGAGCCCGCGTTGGCCGCGAGCCGCTCGCCGGCTTCGAGTGCGACGAACGCACCGCCCTGCACCAGAGACAGCAGGAGCCATGTGCGACACCGCCGCGTGCGTCGATGATCCGCGAACCCGGTCGCGAACGCGGCGATGGCCGCGATCCCGAGGGCAACCACCGCGAACTTCGGCGCGCGCCCGAGCCACACGTGACCGCTGGACACCAGCAACCGCGTGCGAACGAGCTCGTTGGAGGCGAGGATCTGGTAGTCGAGCGCGTGCGCGCCGAGCAGGCCGGTGAACGCCGCTCCGGCGATGGTGAGGAACCGCAGTCCGCGCATGCGGCCAGGAGTCTAGCCCGGCCGCCGGGGAGAAGACCCGTCTGGGAACCGGGCCGGCGGCGGCCACGGCTTTCCTCGCACCTTCGCGATCAGCCGCCGCACCAGGCGCTGCGCCACGTACAGCACGGGGATCGCGGCGAAGAGCGCGATCTCTGCCAAGCCGTGCAACGCGTGGGCGACCAGCGCAGTCATGGTGCGGACTTGGCCAGCGCCCGCAGATCCGTTGCCGGGTCCGCCAGCGACGCGTCGTCCGGAGTGAGGCCTGCCGCGATCAGCGTGCGGGCGCCTCGGATCTCCTTGCCGCTGTTCAGGCCGACCGCGGCGATCAGCCGGTCGCCGGCGATGTAGAAGGCAACCCCTTTGCGATCCTCCAACGAGCCACGCACGACGATCCGATCCCACGACAGCGGATGTCCGGCCATCTGCAGGTTGAGGTCGTACTGATCCGACCAGAACCATGGCACCTCGCTGAACGGCTCGGGCGAGCCGAGCATCGTCTTGGCGGCGTGCGCGCCCTGGTTCTGCGCGTTCTGCCAATGCTCCACGCGAACGCGGTAGCCGAGGATCGGGTTCGGGTGGTTGGCGACGTCGCCGGCCGCGTACACGCCCGGCGCGCTGGTGTGGCACAACTCGTCGACCACGATCCCGTTGTCACAGGTGATGCCCGCTTCGGCGGCGAGCTCGACGTTGGGCTCGACACCGACGCCGACGATCACGAGGTCTGCATCCAGGCGTGTGCCGTCCTGCAACTCGACGGCGCGTACGGCGGTGTCGCCGTGGATCGCGGCGACCTCCGCGCCGAGTCGCATCTTGACACCATTGTCGCGATGCAAGCCGGTGAACACGGCGCCGACCTCCGCACCGAGTGCGCGCTGCAGCGGCACCTCGAAGATCTCGACGATGGTGACCTCGCAGCCCAATGACCGAGCGCTCGCCGCGACCTCGGAGCCGATGAACCCCGCACCCACGACGACGACGCGCGCGCCGGGCTTGAGGTGCGACGCGATCGCGATCGCGTCTTGCGCGGTACGCAGGACGATCACACCGGGCAGTTGCGCGCCGGGGACCGACAGTGCGCGTGGGCGCGCGCCGGTGGCGAGCAGGACCTTGTCCCATCCAAGCGTCGAGCCGTCGGACAGCGACACCGTGCGCGCCGCGACGTCGAGGCGCTGGACGCGTGTTCCGAGCATCAGCTCGACCGCGTTCTCGTCGTACCACTCCGGCTTGCGCAGGAACGCCTTCTCCAGCGGCTGCTCGCCGCGCAAGAACTCCTTGGACAACGGCGGGCGCTCGTAGGGTTGCGTCGGCTCGTCGCCGATCAGGGTCAGGCGACCGTCGAAGCCCTCAGCGCGCAGCGTTTCGGCGGCGCGGCCGCCGGCGAGGTTCGCCCCGACGATGACGATCCCGCGATCGGGCATCGCCTCAGTGGTGATGCTCGAACTGGGCGACGCCTTCCTGCAACGCGTCCCAGGCGAGCACGGCGCACTTGATGCGCACCGGGTACTTCACGACTCCTTTGAGCGCGACCAGGTCGCCGAGCTCGTCCTCGCTCAAACCCTCGTCGCCGGCCATCATCTTGCGGAACGCCAGGGTGATCTCTTCGATCTCGGGGACCGTCTTACCCTTGATCTGCTCGGTCAGCATCGACGCCGAGGCCTGCGAGATCGAGCAGCCCTGCCCCTCGAACGACGCGTCGGTCGCGCGCCCGTCGGCGTCCACGATCACGCGCACGGTGATGTCGTCGCCGCACAACGGGTTGTTGCGGTGCACGTCGATCGGCGCATCGTCGACGTGACGCTTGTTCCGCGGCGTGCGGTAATGGTCGAGGATGACTTCGCGATACAGATCGTCGAGGGACATGGCGGCCAGGATACCCGAGCCCCACCGAAGGCGGGGCCCTAGAAGGGCAGTCCTCCACCGGCCGCGAAGGTTTCCTTCGCTTTCAGCGATGCGGCGACCAGCAGATCGACGTCCTCGGTGGTGTTGTAGACGTAGAAACTGGCCCGGCAGGTGGCCGGCACCCCGAGTCGTCGCATCAGCAACTGCGCGCAGTGGTGCCCGGCGCGCACGGCGATGCCTTCGGTGTCCACGATCGTCGCGTAGTCGTGCGGGTGCACGTCGTCGAGCCAGAAGCTCACCACGCCCCCACGCTCGCGGACATCGCGGGGCCCGTACAGCGTGATGCCGTCGATCTGCTCCATCTGCTGGAGCGCGTACTCGGTCAGCTCCATCTCGTGGGCGTGCACGGCGTCCATGCCCAGATCGTTGAGGTAATCGATCGCGGCACCGAGACCGATCGCCGGGGCGATGGGAGGCGTGCCGGCCTCGAACTTGTACGGGACGTCGTTGTAGGTCGAGTGATCGAGGAAGACCTCCATGATCATCTCGCCGCCACCCATGAAGGGCGGCATCGACTCCAACAGCTCGGCGCGCGCCCACAGCGCGCCCGAACCGGTCGGCCCCAGCATCTTGTGACCCGACAGCGCGAGGAAGTCAGCGCCCATCGCGGCGACGTCGGTGATGAGGTGAGGCACGCCCTGCGCGCCGTCGACGAGCACGAGCGCGCCGACCGCGTGCGCAGCGTCAGTGATCGCGCGCACGTCGGTGATCGTGCCCAGCACGTTGGACATCTGCGGCATCGCAACCATCTTCGTGCGCTCGGTGAGGACCTGTCCGAGCTGCGCCATGTCCAGCTTGCCGTCGTCGGTCACACCCAAGGCGACGAGCTTCGCGCCGGTGGCCTGCGCGACGAGCTGCCACGGGATCAAGTTGGAGTGGTGGTCCATCTCGGTGACGAGGATCTCGTCACCCTCGCGGAGGTTCGCACGACCCCAGGCATTCGCGACGAGGTTGACCGCCTCGGTACACGAGCGCGTGAACACGACCTCTTGGGAGCCACCGGGCGAGCCGATGAAGTTCGCCACCTTCACGCGCGCGCCCTCGTACAGCGCCGTCGCCTCTTCGGCGATCTGATACACCCCGCGGTGGACGTTGGCGTTGCTGTGCTCGTAGAAATGGCTCAGCGCGTCGATCACGCGCCGCGGCTTCTGCGATGTGGCCGCCGAGTCGAGGTATACGAACGGCTTGTCGCCGTTCATCCGGCGCTCGAAGACCGGGAAGTCTTTGCGGACGACCTTCGGGTCGAACATTCGTAACCCCTTTACGGCAGCGGGCCGAGATCGTCGGCGCTGCTCTCCTTGAAGGAATCGTACCCCGTGCGCTCCAACTCGGCCGCGATCTCTGCTCCGCCGCTGCGCACGATCCGTCCGTTGATGAGGACGTGCACGAAATCGGGTGTGACGTAGTTGAGGATGCGCTGGTAGTGCGTGATCAACAGGACGCCGGTCGTGTCGCCGGCGACGGAGTTGATCCCGTCCGACACCGACTTCAACGCGTCGATGTCGAGCCCGGAATCGGTCTCGTCCAGGATCGCCAGGTCGGGCTCGAGTACGGCCTTCTGCAGGATCTCGTTGCGCTTCTTCTCGCCGCCGGAGAACCCTTGATTGACGTAGCGCTTCACCATCTCGTCGTCCATTCCCAGCAGCGCCATCTTCTGCTTGAGGAACTTGAAGAACTCGAGCGCGCTCGTCTCGGTGCCCGTTACTGCGTTGCGCGCCGAGCGCAGGAAGTTCACGACGCTCACGCCGGGGATCTCCTGCGGGTACTGGAACGCAAGGAACATCCCGGCGCGCGCGCGCGCGTCGGGCGGCATCGACAGGACGTCGGCGCCCTTGAAGCGGACGCTCCCGCCGGTGACGGTGTAGCCCGGGCGGCCGGTGAGCACGTAGGACAGCGTCGACTTGCCGCTGCCGTTGGGACCCATCACCGCGTGCGTCTCGCCGCGCTTGATGGTGAGCGAGACACCCTTGAGGATCGTCTCGGCTCCCTCGACACCGGCGTGAAGGTCCTCGATCTCGAGCAGAACCTCGCCGGGCTTCGCGTCCGCGCGGGATCCTGCGGTCATGGTTTCGGTCATCATCTTCAGGCCTCCACGAACAGTTCGCCGTCCTCGACGATGGTCGAGAACACCGCTACCGAGCGCGTCGCCGGCAACGATCGAACCTGTCCCGTTGGTATATGGAACGCCGCGCCGTGCTTCGGGCATTCCACGACGTCGGAGTCTACGTAGCCCTCGGAGAGGGATGATTCCTCGTGCGAGCATGTGTCCGCGATCGCATAGAACGAACCCGCGACGTTGAACACCGCGACCGGCGTGCCCGTCACCTCGGCCCGGACGGCCATCCCCGGCTGCAGTTCCTCGGCCTTGCACACCCGCACGCGCTCCACCTCAGTCCTCCAACGCGAGCTCGGCGTCGACGGCGGTTTCGAGTAACGCGCGGATCTCAGGCACGCGGACCCGGTCGATGATCTCTTGGAAGAAGCCCTTCACGTACAGACGCTGGGCCTCTGCCGGGTCGAGCCCGCGCGAGTAGAGGTAGAACAGCACGTCCTGGCTCGGCCGGCCCACCGATACGGCGTGGGTCGCGCGCACGACCTCACTCGTCTTGATCTCGAGGAAGGGGTTCGGCAACGCGCTGGCGCCGTCGGACAACAGCAGGTTGCGGTTGGCCTGTCGTGCGTCAGCACGGGGCGCGTCCTTCTCGATGTCCACCAGGCCCGAGTAGATCGCGCGGGACGAGCCTTTGAGCGCGCCTTTGTAGTACAGCTCGCTGGAGGTGTCCGGCGCGTCGTGCAGCTGCAAGGTTCGGTTGTCGATGTGCTGATCGCCGTCACCGAAATAGACGCCGAGCATCTCCGCGTGCGCGCCTTGACCCCCGAGAACCGACTGCGTGACGGAGCGAGCGAACTTGCCGCCGAGGGACGCGATCAGCGTGCGTACCGTCGCATCGCGCGCGATCACCGCACGGAGATTCTGCAGATGCCAGACCGAATGCGGCCAGTCCTGCACCGTGAGGTAGTTCACGTTCGCGCCTTGTTCGGCGTAGATCTCGACCGAGGGCACAGCGAGCGACTCGCCGTCGAACGGCGGCGCGCCGAAGTGGTCGACGTAGGTGACCGAGGAGTTCTCCTCGGCGACGATCACGATCTTCGGGAAGATGCCGACGCCCGAACGCGACAGTGATCGCACGACGACGATCGGTAACTCGACGTGCACACCGCGCGGCACGTAGAGGAACGAGCCGCCGCCGCTGAACGCGGTGTTCAGCGTCGCGAACTTCTGCTCGTGCTCGCTCGCGCCGGCGCGCCCCAGGAACGGCTCGACGATCTCTGGCCGTTCGGCGGCTACCGTCTGGAGTCGGTTGAGGACGACGCCCTGGTCGATGAGCTCCTGGGACATGCGCAGATGGACCAGGTCGGAATCGAGCCGCACCGCCAGCGCGCCGCGCTCGCCCTTCTGCCCGATCGCCAACGCCTGGAGCGCCGAGGGAAGCTCCTCGAGCGAATCGACCATCGCGTGCACGCGGGCCGTCGGCTCGAACCGCTCGACGTCGAGCTGCCGGATGTCGGTGTGGCGCCACTCCTCCTGCGACTGGTCGGGCCACGGCAAAGCGGCGTAGCGCTCGAATGCCTTGGCGCGGCGCCCGGCGAGCCATGCCGGTTCTTCGAGCTGCTTAGATATCTGCGCTGAAGCGTCTGCGGTGTAGCGGTCTGTCGATGCCACCTATCCGACCGCACCTTCCATCTGGAGCTGGATGAGGCGCGTGAGCTCGACCGCGTACTCCATCGGGAGCTCCTTGGTGATCGGCTCGATGAACCCGTTGACGATCATGCCCATCGCTTCGTTCTCGGAGATGCCGCGGCTCATCAGGTAGAAGAGCTGGTCCTCGCCGACCTTGGACACCGTCGCCTCGTGGCCGATCTCGGCCGTCTGGTTCGCGATGTCCATGTAGGGATAGGTGTCGCTGCGCGACTCGTCGTCGAGGATCAAGGCGTCGCAGCGGACGAAGTCCTTGCAGTTCGCCGCGTCCTCTTCGACCTTGACCATGCCGCGGTAGCCCGTGCGCCCGCCGTAGGCGGAGACGGACTTGGAGATGATCTGACCCGTGGTGTTCGGCGCGGCGTGGATGATCTTGCCGCCGGCGTCCTGGTGCTGGCCTTCGCCCGCGAACGCGACCGAAAGGACCTCGCCGCGTGCGCGCTCCCCCATCAGGTAGATCGACGGGTACTTCATCGTGATCTTGGAGCCGATGTTGCCGTCGACCCACTCCATCGTGGCGCCCTCCTCGCAGGTGGCGCGCTTGGTGACGAGGTTGTAGACGTTGTTCGACCAGTTCTGGATGGTCGTGTAGCGCACGCGGGCGTTCTTCTTGACGATGATCTCCACGACCGCGGAGTGCAGCGAGTCGCTGGAATAGATCGGCGCCGTGCAGCCCTCGAC
>JBKJXT010000147.1:0-3468 GCA_046716205.1 Actinomycetota bacterium | reverse complement strand
CCACGTACCCCGCGTTGCTGGTGCTCCGTGGGCTCGGCGGGTTCGGGTCGGCGTTCTTCCTCGGCGCGCTGACCGCATACCTGATCGGAACGACCCCGGCGTCCGAGCGTGGGCGCGCGATGAGCTTGTTCCAGGGATCGATCGGGGTCGGACTGTTGTTCGGGCCGCTGTTCGGCGGGCTGATCGTCCAACATGTCAGCGCGAACGCGCCGTTGTTCATCTACGGGGCCGTCTGCCTGCTCTTCGCGCCGCTCGCGTTGCGCACGATGCGCGCCGAGCATCTCAGTGAGGACGATCTTTCGCACGCTCCCGATCTCTCCGATGAGCACCCGCCGGTACCGGTGCGCCCCTCGTGGCAGCGGATGCGGCCGTTGCTGTCGAACTCGGCTTACCGTGCCGCACTCGGGGTGAGCGCGATCACCTTCGTGCTCGTCAGCGCTCCGCAAGCGTTGATCGTGCGGTACTGGACCGATGTGCTGCACCAGCCGGCCTCCAGCAGCGGCCTGCCGTTCTTGGTGGAGGGTGCCGCCGGGCTGGTCATCATCTGGCACGCCGGCGCGCTGTCGGACCGGCGCGGCCGCAAGTGGGTGCTCGTTCCCGCGATGGCGGTGTGCGTTATCGCCGCCGCCGCTCTGGGCTTCGCGACCTCGCCGTTGTCCGTGCTGTTCTGGATCGGTGTCCTGGGGATGGCGAGTGGCTACACACGTCCAGGCCCCACCGCCATCGTTGCCGACGTCGCGCCCCCGGGAACCCGCGCGCTCGCCGTCGCCGGATACCGCATCGCCGGTGACGTCGGGGCTGTGCTCGGGCCGGTCATCGCAGGGACGCTTGCCAAGTTCGCCGGCTTCACTGCCGCCTGGATCGGTGTGGCGGTCTGCTGCGCGGGTGTCTTCGTCATGACGCTGATGGCCGAAGAGACCCTGCCCGCGCGGGCGCGCGCCTGAGGTGGCCCGCTTCCACGTCGTCGTGCACGTCGAGGCCACGCCCCAGCGCGTATGGGAGATCCTGCAGGACTGGGAAGGCTCTGCGGTCTGGATGGTCGATGCGACCACCGTCGAGGTCGTGGGTTCGCGGCGCCGAGGACCGGGCACCTACGTCCGGTCGGTGACCCGGATCGCGGGCTTCCCGCTGACCGACGAGATGGTCGTCACGGTCTGGGACCCGCCGCGCACGATCGAGGTCATGCATGTCGGCTGGCCGATCAAGGGGCCAGCGTGGTTCTCGATCGCCCCCGAGGGGGACGGGACGCGCTTCGAGTGGGGCGAGGACCTCGAGCCGCCGCTCGGGGTGCTCGGTGAGCTGGGAGGACGCGTCCTGCGCCGGCCGATCGAGGCCGTGTTGCGGGCGAGCGCCCTGAAACTCAAGGCGCTCGCCGAATCCTGAGGCAGGAATCCGGGCCCCCGGCGGAGAATCCCACGAGTACCGCCGACACAAGGGGGGATCCGATGCGCAAGGCCCGTCGTTCTGGGGCTCGCCGCGGCCATTCTTGGGACAGGAAACTTCTAGCTAGGGAGGAACGATGAAGAAGGCAACGCTCTTCGCGCTAACCGGGATCATGGCACTCAGTCTGGTGCCCGGCACCTCGCAAGCGAGCCACTGTTCCCAGATCATCATCTTCAGCGGGGCCGGAACGGCCGTCCCTGCGAATCCGGCGCTGAGCAGCGATCGGCTCAACGCGGGAACCGTGGGCTGCCTGAATGCGACCACGAGCGGGCAGGAAGCGCTCAACACCGACTACCTCACGCCGGGTGCGACCAAGGTGAGCGTCGGGGTCATCAACTACCCGCGGACCTCTGGCGCGGTGCCAAGCCTCGGAAAGATCAGCTTCAACGGCGGAGCCCCCGTCGAGCTGGACCTCACCTGGAGCGCCTCCAGCACGCGCTGGAACAGCCAGGTCATCAACATCCCGTCCACCACGACGACGGTCACGGCGTCGGCGTCCGTGGACGACCCGGGGCTGACCGGCTACAAGACACAGTCGATCACCTACAAGAAGGTCGCCTAGCGATCGCGCAGAGATAGACGGAGGAGTGATGAGGAAGATCATCGCGTTGTCGTTGTTGCTCGCTGCGTTCGCGCCGGCGGTCGCGCCGGCCAATCACTGCGTCGGCCAGAAATCCGCCGAGCTCTGGTCGAACTACCAGGCCGTCTCGTCGGATCTGCTCGGCCGCGTAGGGTGCGGAGCCGGGCGCGCAGAAGTCGCAGACACCAACTTCCTCGCCCCGACGACCGATTTCGTGTACATGGTTGCCTTCACACCGGCGGTCAATTCCGAGTCGCAGGGGCCGACCAACGGCACGTTGAAGTTCAACAACGCGGCCACCAAGTTGCTCGTCTTCTCTTGGGACGGAAGCCGCTGGTCCAGTCAACGGATCACGGTACCTGCAGGCGCCCAGAGCGTGACGGCGTCGGCGTGCGTTCGTCCGGAGATCTTCGAGACGTGCAAGACGATCAGGCTCACGTACTCGATCCTCTAGCAGCGAAAGAACCGCATGAAGAGAGGCCCACAGGTGGCCTCTCTTCATGTTTTCAGCCGAGCGCGCCCGCGCGGATGCGTTGCGCGACGTTGGCGAGTTGGTCGGGTGGGGCGATGTTGTGCGCCAGCGGCCATGGTGGCGTCAGCTCGGCGATGTCGCGCCGCGGCACCAGATGCAGGTGGAAATGGAACACGTGCTGCCACCCCGCCTCGCCGGTCGCGTGCATCAGGTTCATCGCGTCCACGCCCAGAGCCGAACGCAGCAATGACGCTACCTCGACCGCGGAGGTCATCAGACGGCCTGCGCGCTCGAGCCCGATGTCGAACAGGTCTACGCAATGCTCGCGCGGGATGACGAGCGTATGCCCCTCCGTCGCCGGTGAGATATCGAGGAACGCGACCACGTCCTCGTCCTCGAAGATCACCTCGGCGGGCGCTTCGCCTTCGACGATCGCACAGAACACGCAATCACTCATCTCATCACCTTGCTCTTGAAGCCTTCGAAGGGGTTCCGGCAGGCGGTGCAGTAGCGGATCGTGCGACACAAGGTCGGCCCGAAGGCGCTCTGGAGCTCGGTCGCGGCCGAACCGCAGTACGGGCAGGGGACCGGCACCGGCTTCGATCCGATCTGCAGCACCGGCGCTGAGATGCCGTACGCCGCCAGTGCGGCCTGGCCCGCCGGGGTCAAACGGTCGCTGGTCCACGGCGGACTCGTCACGAAACGAACGAGCACCGGAACCCCCACGTCGCGCAGCGCATGCTCGACATCCTCGCGGATCACGTCGAGTGCGGGGCAACCGGCGAACGTCGGCAACAGATCGACCTCGACCCCGTCCGCGGTGACCTCGATCCGCTCGACCAATCCGAGCTCGGTGATCGGACACGTCGGGATCTCGGGATCGTGGACGGTCGCCAGCGCATCGCGGATGCGCTCGGGGGTGAGCACGGTCACCACCGGGCTCCCGGATGCGCTCGGTACAGGGCGGTCATCT
>JBKJXT010000146.1:0-3630 GCA_046716205.1 Actinomycetota bacterium | reverse complement strand
ACCCCGCAACGATCAGCACGGTGCCGGTGTCGCGCTTGTGGGAGTCGGGCGATCGCGCCGGCAGTAACGCTCGGACGTCGGCGGCCTCGAGCGACCAGGCGCGCACCCCGTCCGAGCCGGTGCCGATGCGCGCCACCTCGACCTTTCCCGCGTGCGATGCGCCCGGCGCGAACAGCAGACCCGGCTTGTATCCGCCGAACGTGACGGTGGCGTCGGCGCGGATCGCAGGGTCGAACGCGACGCCGGTGTCGGCCTGCACGCCGCTGGGAACGTCGACGGCGAGCACGTGTAGATCTCCACGTCCGGCCGCGGCGACCGTTCGCCGGATCGCTTCGGCTTGTGCACCCTCCGGCGCGCGACTCAGTCCAACGCCGAAGATCGCGTCGATCACGAGGTCGGCGCGCCCCAGCTCGCGGGGCAGTTCGTCGATGTACGCGCGACGTCCGTTGAACCGTGCAAGGTTCGCGCTCGCGAGCTCGTTCAGGTCGTCCGAGGTCAGGATCACGGTGCAGTGTGCGCCTTGACTCTGCAGGATCCGACCGGCAACCAGCCCGTCGCCCGCGTTGTTGCCCTTGCCGCACAGGACCAACACGCGGCGTCCGTACGTGCCGCCGAGCATCTCGCGCGCTGTGCGGGCTACCGCCCAGCCGGCGTTCTCCATCAACTCTGCGACCGACACCCCGCGCGCGGCTGCCTCGGCGTCCTGACGCCGGACATCCTCGGCCGTCAGGACGGGGATCATTCCACGGTCACGGATTTCGCTAGGTTCCGCGGCTGGTCGACGTCGCACCCGCGCAGCACGGCGACCTCGTACGCGAGCAGCTGCAGCGGCACCGACACCAGCGCCGGCACCAGCAGCTCGTCGGTGACCGGGACTTCGATCACGTGATCGGCGTGTCGCGCGACCTCCTCGCGGTCCCCTTCCGAGCAGATCGCGATCACGCGCGCACCGCGCGCCTTGATCTCTTGGATGTTCGACAGCACCTTGTTGTAGACGTGGCACTGGGTCGCGATGGCGATGACCGGGACACCGGCCTCGAGCAGCGCGATCGGACCATGCTTCAGCTCACCGGCCGCGAACCCTTCCGCGTGCAGGTAGGAAACCTCCTTGAGCTTCAGCGCGCCTTCCAGCGCCATCGGGTATCCGACGTGACGTCCCACGAACAGTACGGTCTGGTCCTGTGCGATCTCGCGCGCGATCGCGGCGACCTGGTCGCGGCACTCCAGCGTACGGCGCAACAGATCCGGGATCCCGTGCAGATCGTTGACGACCTTGCGGACGTCGCCCGGGTACATGGAACCGCGCACCTGCGCCAGGTAGAGCGCCAGCAGCTTCAGCCCGACCAGCTGGGTGGTGAAGGTCTTCGTCGCCAGCACGCAGATCTCGGGCTCGGCGTGCGTGTAGAGCACGGCATCAGATTCACGGGCGATGCTGGAGCCGACGACGTTGGTGACCGCGACCACCTTCGCGCGCTGCGCACGCGCGAACCGCACCGCTTCCAGGGTGTCGATCGTCTCGCCCGACTGTGAGACCGCGATCACGAGCGTGTCACGGTCCAGCACCGGGTCGCGATAGCGGAACTCGCTCGCGATGTCGATCTCGACCGGCAGGCGCGTCCAATGCTCGATCGCGTACTTCGCAACGAGCCCGGCATGGAACGCGGTCCCGCACGCGACGACGAACACCTTGTCGATCGAGCGGATCTCCTGCTCGTCCATGCGCAGCTCGTCCAGCTTCAAGCTGCCGTCGGGCATCGTGCGTCCGCGCAGCGTGCTGGCGACCGCATCGGGCTGCTCGTAGATCTCCTTGAGCATGAACCACGGGTAGCCGGACTTCTCGGCGGCCGTGACGTCCCAGTCGACCTCGATCGCCTCGCCCTCTGCCGGCGCGCCGTCGAACGTGGTGATCGTGTACCCGTCGCGCCGGATCTCGACCATCTGATCGTCGAGGATGTGACACATCTGTCTGGTGTGCTCCAGCAGCGCGGTGGGATCCGAAGCCAGGAACGTCGCGCTGTCGCTCCGGCCGACGATCAATGGGCTTGTTCGCTTCGCCGCGACGATGAGATCCGGCTGATCCGCTGCGATGACGGCGATCGAGAACGCGCCTTCGACGCCGGACAATGCCGCGCGTACCGCCGCGGGCAGATTCCCCGAGTAGTTCTCCTCGATCAGGTGCGCGAGCGTCTCGGTGTCGGTCTCGCTCGCGAACACGTGACCTTGTCGCTCGAGGCGGTCCCGCAGGGGCAGATAATTCTCGATGATGCCGTTGTGGATGATCGCGAACCTGCCGGTGCAATCGGTATGAGGGTGTGCGTTGTGGTCGGTCGGCCCCCCGTGCGTCGCCCAGCGCGTGTGCCCGATCCCGATCACGCCGTTGAGCTCGTGCGCCGCTAGTTCCTTCTCGAGCACCTCGAGCTTTCCCGCTTTGCGAACGACGTCGATCTTGCCGTTGCTGAGGATGGCGACCCCCGCGGAGTCGTAGCCACGGTACTCCACACGACGCAAGCCATCGATGATGATGGGAAGCGCGACCTGCTCGCCGACGACGCCGATGATTCCGCACATAGGTTGTGAGGGAGTTTACCCGTACCGGACGGGCCAACAGTGCCCGAACGGACACATCTCGTGAACTACAGGTTGTCGGCTACCACTGCGGCGATGCGCTCGACCGCAGCTCGAGCGGCCTCTTCGCTCTTGGCTTCCGCCATCACCCGCACGAGCTGCTCGGTCCCGCTCGCGCGGACCAGCACGCGCCCGTCGTCGCCGAGGGCGCGCTCGGCTGCGCGCACCTCTTCCCACACCGGCCGCGATCCGTCCAGCATGTTGCGGTCGCGCACGGGAACGTTCTGCATCACCTGCGGGAACCGAGGGATCGCGCCGGCCAGCTCGGCGAGGTCGCGCCCGGTGCGCGCGATGACCGACATCAGCCGAAGCGCGGTGAGGATGCCGTCGCCGGTCGTGTGGCGGTCGAGGAAGACGATGTGTCCGGACTGCTCGCCGCCCATGAGGATGTTCTGCTCGAGCATGGCCGCAAGCACGTATCGATCACCCACCGTGGTCTCGACCACGCGGATGCCCTCGCGCTCCATCGCGCGCCGGAAGCCGAGGTTCGACATCACGGTGGACACGACGGCGTTACCCGGCAGCGCGCCGCGGTGTTGCGCGTCGATCGCGCAGATGCCAAGGACCTGGTCGCCGTCGACGATCGCGCCGTGGGAATCGACGGCGATCAGCCGGTCGGCGTCGCCGTCGTGCGCGATGCCGATGTGCGCGCCCGTCTCACGCACGAGGCGCTGGAGCAGTTCGGGATGTGTCGAGCCGCAGTGGTCGTTGATGTTCGTGCCGTCCGGGTCGGCGAAATGCACCTCGACGTGCGCGCCGGCACGCCGATAGACCTCGGGCGCGACGGTCGACGCGGCGCCGTTCGCGCAATCGACGACGATGCGCAGGCCGTGCAGCGGCGCAACGTCTTCGAGCAACCAGTCAACGTACCGCTCCTCCGCGTCGGCAAGCTCTTGGATGGAGACCTCGACGTCATCACACGGCGTCATCGAGGCATCGATCCGGTCTTCCATCGCATCGGGGAGCTTCATGCCGTCGGCGCCGAAGAACTTGATCCCGTTGTCG
>JBKJXT010000145.1:0-7670 GCA_046716205.1 Actinomycetota bacterium | reverse complement strand
GTGGGTGTAGTTGCCCTTGATCTTGGCGATGACGGGCTCTTCGGTTTCGGCGTAGGGCGTGTAGGCGAGATCCTCCCACCCGCGCGCGTCGTTGTGGATCTGGGCACGCATCCGGCGGTAGGTCGCGTCGGCGATCGGCGGCAGTGAGCCACCCCAGACCTGACGCTGGCCTTCCCACCGCCAGTTGCGCGGATCGGCGCAGCTCCAGGTGTTGTCTGCGTTCTGCGAGCAGAACGGAGTCGAGCCGTCCCGGGTGATCTCGGTCCAGTCGAAGCCGTCCCAGAAGTCGCCGGGCGTGCGGTTCAGGCGCGAGCGGATGTTGTGCGACTGATCGCCCCACTGCTCGCACGGGCAGATCGTGATGCCGATCGCCCCGATGCGGATCGCCTGCAGGTGCACCTGCAGCGTCTCCTCGAGCCCGGTGTAGCTTGGCGCGCCGACGTTGTCGGGGATCGGGACGCCGGCCTGGCGGAGCTGCTCGTAGGTGACCGACGGGCGAAGCTCCGGCGGCAGCGCGTTCAGCACCGGACCCGCTGTGCCACCGGCCGGGAACACACAGTCGGGCAACCCCGCGATCGGAACACCGGGGTTGCCGTTGAAAGCCTTCTCGGTGCGGCAGCTCGACACGGTCGGGGAGACGCGCGCCGACGGTGGCGCGAACCGCATGTCGTTCACGGCGAGCGGCGCGTCGTCGTTGAACGGCGCGAACTGCTGCGGGTCCTGCGGCGTTCCTTTCTCGATGTCCAGACGCGTCGCCTTTACCGTGTCGGCGAGCAAGCGTGCTGCGCGCTCCACCTGTGCGTATTCGCGGTGCGAGAACTCGGCGCGCGCCGCCGGCACCTGCGCCTGCGCGTCGCGCTGCGGTTCGGCCGTTCCGGTGTTCTGCTGGCTGAACAGGGTGATCCCGCCGATCTCGCGATCCACGATGCGGTACATCGTGTTCACGTACTCACCGGTGAGCAGATCGTTGCCGTCGAGCATCTCCGGATGCAGCCCGTACACCGCCCAGTTCGCGAGCGGCTTCGGCGCGACCGGGTTGCTGATGTCGTCGAAGCGCACGACGGTCACGGTGTTCTCGTTCTTGGTGCGGGCGACCGAGCGATCCTCCAGCAGGTCGGTCTGCGGGAAGCCCGCCGGCGTGCCGTCGTCGCCGATCGTCGGCCCGAACGAGTGACGCTGCAGCTTGTTGAAGTAAGACACCGAACCACCCACGCGCACCGGCACCATCGTCGTGGACGCCGCGATCACTGCGTCGGCCATCCGCTGCGCGATGTGCTCGTAGAAACGGATGTCGAACACGTCCTGGAATGCCCACACGCCCCACGACGGCGACGAGTAGTACGGCGAGGAGTGGCTGTGCGACACCGACACCGTCAGGTTGGTGTCGCCGATGCCGGTCAACGGACCCTTCGCCAGACCGAGCTCCACGTTGCGATCGTGCTCCTGCAGCAGGCCGGCGACGCGCCGGTTGACGAGATCCTGAGGGATGTAAAGATCGTTCGCGACCAGTGCCCACCGGTTGCCCGCCGGGCCCTGCACGACCAGTGCGCGGACCCACTCACGCGAGTGGATACCGTAGCTCGAGGCGCGGCGCGTCGAATGGGTCGTCGGGTCGATGCCTTGGGCGCCGGCCGCGGCGCCGGTCGTGGCGTACTGTCCCGGTGCCGCGCCCACGTGCCAGGTGGAGTCGATCTTGGCCGCCCCGGCCATCAGGTGGCCCGTCCCGGGGTGCATCGCGGCGACGGCGGGCACGTGCGGGCTCGCCGTGCTGAGCTGCGACGGCAAGGTGGCGGCGACGACGGATAGGGCGATCAGCAAGCGGGGGCGCTTCATGCGGTAACTCCTCGGAAGATGTCGAGCCGCCCCTCAGCGGCAGGACGAACCTTTCGACGCGCCGGCGGGGTACTCCTGCCCCCAGCGTTAGTTGCGGATCGCGAAGCGGACGGCCGTGCCGTCGTCGGTCGAGGAGATCGCCATCGCGTCGCTCAGCTGGCCGACGACCCACAGGCCCATCCCACGCTCGGCGTCACGCGACGGCGGCACGTACCCTGCCGCCGGGTCCGCCGGACCGGAGCCCTGATCGCTGATCTCGCAGATCACTTCGTCGGGCACGACCCACATCGCCAGATGCTTCGTTCCCCGGCCGTGCCGCAAACAGTTGGTGGCGACCTCGTTCACCGCGAGGGTGAGGTCCTCGGCGCGCTGCCTGCTGAGGTGCGCCTGGCGCGCGCTCCGGCGTGCGAGTTCGCGGACCTCGTCCAGTGTCGTGCCGAACTCACGCTCGACCGTCGGAGGGCCGCTGAGGACCGGCATCGGCTCGGGGCGCGCCGACAGCAGCGTCGAGGGGTCGACGTAGTCCGGGCTGCGCTCGTGGTGCTCGTTCCAGATGATGGGGTGGGTCCGGCGCGCATCATCCAGAACCTGTCGCGAGTGCTTGCGGATGTCGTAGAGGCACACCATCCAGAGCGGCGCGTTCTCGAACGCGCGATTGAATGCGGATTCCAATCTCGTCCAGGTCGTGCGCCGTTCGCCGGCGCCTGCGACCGTGGGCTCGTACAGCGCCCGCGTGCACGACACGTTGTTCGCCTCGTTGGCGCGGAGGATCTCGTGCCAGCCCGCGATCGTGCGCGGCGGACGCAGCAACCATCCGTCGTCTTCGAAGAAGCGGACCCGTTCCGCGTCGGCCCCGAGCGCGCGACGGAGCTCCTCCTCGTGCGAGCGCGTGATCGCGCACGCGACCGCGTCGCCCCGCTGAAGACCCCCGGTTATGAACGGCAGGGCCGCATCGATGAATGCGTCGTCGTCGCCGAAGAACAGCGCCTCGTGCCTCAATCGCGTGACGTCCAGTGCGCGTCCTACCGTTCCACTGTCCATGTCTTGTTCCCGCTTCCTGTCGGCTGCGGGCTGCCCAGTTGCTACTTACCCAGCATGACGAGAGCAACGCTGGAAATCGGGAGTTTTCTCGAAGAACCCTGTCATCGAGCCCATCCTGGTGCCTGCGACTACACTCGCGGCTCATGCCTGAACGTCCCTGTTCCTTCCATCCCGACCGCATGACGGGCGTTTCGTGTTCGCGCTGCGACCGACCGATCTGCCCGGAAGACATGATCGACGCGCCCGTCGGTATCCAGTGCCCTGTCTGCGCCGGACGGATGCGCGAAGGAGCCCTGGGCGAGACGGCCTACCGCGTCCGCTCGCGTGCAGAGCGCACCCAGGTCGGACGGATGGTCGTCGGTTCGTCGGTCACGCGGATCTTGCTGGCTGCCAATATCTCGGTGTTCGTGCTCATGTTCCTGACCGGACGACCGACGGCGACCAAGACGCTGCTGGACTACGGCGCGTTGTACCCGGGGATGCCGTCTTCGGAGTGGTGGCGCCTCATCACCGCGACCTTCGTGCACATCGGACCCTTCCACCTGCTGTTCAACATGTATGCGCTGTACCTGTTCGGTACCGCGATGGAGCTGCGCCACGGCAAGCTGCGGATGCTCGGGCTGTACCTCGCGTCCGGCGTGCTCGCGAGCGCCGCATCGCTCGCCTTCCCGCCCGACGCGATCAGCGCCGGCGCATCCGGCGCGGTCTTCGGGATCTTCGGCGCGCATATCGCCTTCTCGGCTCGCCATCACACCCTCCCCGGCGCGCGACAACAGCTCCGCTCGATGCTGGTGCTGGTCGGGATCAACATGGCGATCGGCTTCACGATCCCGCACATCGACTGGGTCGCGCACCTCGGGGGGCTCGCCGGCGGGCTGGTGATCGGGTTCGGGCTGGAGTTCGCCGGGCGCGCAACCGATGCGCGCCGGTGGCTCGCGCCGATCGCCTACGGCATCGTCCTCGCCGTCGCCGTGGTGCTGGCGAGTGGGAGCTTCGGCTCGGAGTTCATCTTCGTTCCGATCTAGGGGCGCGCCCGTGCGGATCTAGGGGCGCGCCCGTCGGTCGATCGCGGCGCGCAGTCGCTCCACGGGCCCGCTCAGCCCCAGAAGCTCCGCGGTCGCCTCCATCGTCGGGTCCGCCGCCCGCATCTGCAGGTCGGGCTCGCCGACCGGGGCTGCCGTCGTGATACGCACGACGCGCGCCGCCCGCTCTAGGTAGTCAAGGGATCCTCGCACCTTGCCCAACGGAGCCGAACCCGGTCCCGCCGCCGCGGCCTCCATCACTGCCTCGAGGCTCCCGTGCGTCGAGATCAGCGCCGCGGCCGTCTTCTCGCCGATGCCGCGCACGCCGGGCAACCCGTCGGATGGGTCGCCGCGCAGCGTCGCGAAGTCCGCGTAAGCATGTCCCGGGATCCCGTAGCGCTCGCTGATGTAGCTCTCGTCGACCCGCACGAGGTCGGACACGCCTCGCTTGGGATACAGGATCCAGACGTCGGGATCACGCACGAGCTGGAAGAGATCGCGGTCGCCGCTGACGATGGCCACCTGTCCTCTCGCGCGCGCGGCCAGCGACCCGATCACGTCTTCGGCTTCGAAGTCGGGCGCGCCGATCACCGTGAGCCCGAGCACAGGCAGTAGCTCGGACAGCAGCTCGATCTGATCGTCGATCGACTCAACTGCTTCGGCCGCTTGGGCGACTTCGGCGACACGGTGGGCCTTGTAGGACTCGATCAGATCTACCCGCCACTGCGGACGCCAGTCGTCATCCCAAGCGCAGGCGAACTCGTCGGGGCGGTACTCGTCGATGAGGCGGGCGAGCATGTTGAGGAAGCCGTACGCGCCATTCATCGCGCGCCCATCTGGGGCGCGCACGGTGTCGGGTACCGCGAAGTACGCGCGATAGATCAGGCTGGACGAGTCGATCAGCATCATGAGGCCCATGAGACCGCAAGCCTAGCGTCCGGCCCCCGAGCTCAGGTCCGGCTGATGCCCAGACCTTCGATCGTCACCGGCGAGGTCGCCGTCGACAGCGCGACGATCGTGACGGTGCCGGTGCGCGCGGCCGCGAACGTGGCGACCGGGATCGAGACTTTCGTGCCCAGCGCGCCCTGCAACGACACCCGCTTGAGGAGCGTGCCGTTGAAGCGCATCTCGACCGATCCGCATGCCGGACAGCGCGTCGCGATCAACGCGATCCGTTTGGCCCGCACACCCGACACAGACGCCGTCGCGCCGCGTTCAACGCCGGTCACCGCAGAGTTCTCGTAGTACTGCACGCCGGCCTGCCGGACCCAGCCGCGCGAGAGCTTCATATCGGATGCGCGTATCGGGACGGCGGTGCATCGCTGGGAGCTCCAGCCCGAAACGTTGCCCGCCCGATCGGCCGCGCGAACGCGGAAGCAGTAGTTCCATCCGGGCGCGCCGTTGAACGTGGCGCTGCCTTGGTAGGTCGTCGGCAGGAACGAGGCCCACGGGCCGAAGCTTCCGGAAGCCGCCGCGCGTCGGTACCGGACCTCGTAGTTGGACACGCCGGTCTCTGGGTCGGTCGCGCTCCACGCCGGGACGAAGCTGCTGGCGTTCTGGAACGTCCGTCGGACGTCGCCGCCGATCTGCGGCGATCGCGGCGGCGTGACCTCGCCGACGGTGAACGACCACGCGAGCAACCGGCGCTCCGTCCTGATGGTGACGGAGTACCGACGTCCGTCCTTCAACGGCAGCTTCGGCACGAGCACGATCGTGTCCAGCGAGGACAAGATCGCGCGCCCGGCGCGCTGCTCTGAGGCGTCTGCGCTGCGATAGGTCCGTCCGTCGAAGATGCAGAACTGCCTCTGGATATCGTTCTCCGCGAAGGACGCGCCCAGGATCCGTCCCGCGTTGGGCACGCGGGCGACGACCGGTAAGCCCGCCTCGCCGGCGTATCCCTTGCAGGAGGCGAGCGGGTCGGGGTGTTCGCTGCCCGGATAGACCTTCAGCGGGACCTGGGCGCCGTCGCCCGGCCACACCACGGTCTTGGAGGACCGGAACTCAACGCCCCGCTTCACGTCCAGCGTCCCGCCGATCCGCCACCCCTTCCTTGTGGGGGAGCGGTACGTCCCGAACCCGGTGGCTCGCAAGCCCGGCTCCAGGATGCCGGCCGCGTGGAAAGGGGAGGCCATCCATCCCTCGATCGCTTCGCGGTCGGAGATGCTGGCATCGGTAGAGGCGAACACCTCGCTGTTGACCCCAGCGCGCTCACCTTCGACGGTGTGGTAGGGGCTCGAGTTGATCTCGTCGTGGGTCGGGCGCCCGCTCAGCACCATGTAGCGGGAGTGCAACCGCGCGCCCCGGGAATACGAGGCTCGCTGGCGCACCGGCGCGAGGCCCGCGGTCGCACGGTAGAAGTTCAACACCGACAGCCAGTCGAAGGTGGTCAGCACCGGTCGTTTGGCTTCCCCTGCGATCGGTGGCTGTGCGGGCGCATTGGGTCCGGGAACGGTGCCGGTGGCCGGGGAGAGGGCGGCGACGAGGACGAGCGCGCCCACCAGGACGGCTCGCGAACTTCCCACCCCGCCCAGGCCCGCGCGCATCGTCTATGAGTTCGGGGCCGCGCCACGCTGCTCCTGCCCGGCGGTACCGACTCGTCCCCATTGGGTCCCCGGTAGGATTCCGCGCGGACCCTACGAAGGAGCAAGGTGCGCTACAAACGGATCGTGACCGCAACGGATGGCTCGGAGCCAGCACGCCATGCGCTGGAGGCAGCCATCAGTGTCGCGAAGGCTCATCGGGCCGAGCTCGTGATCGCCCACGCCTACGACAACGACCCCGACGAGGTGCAGCTCGAGCAAGCCGTCGAGCGCGCCAAGGAGGCCGGCGTCCGGGTGTCGACCCAGACCGGTCACGGTCCGGCCGCCGACGTCCTCGTCGAGCTGGCCGACCGAGCGGACGCCGATCTCGTCGTGGTCGGGTCGCGTGGCTTGTCGCGGGCGCAACGCTTGCTGATCGGAAGCGTCTCGCATCGGATCGCCCACCATGCGCCCTGCGACGTGCTCGTCGTGCGCGGCTCGTGCCCGCCGGAGGGCTACCGGACGGTCGCGGTAGGCACCGACGGCTCCCCGACCGCGGATCGATGCGCGCGCAAGGGCATGGGCTTCGCCGAGCGGATGGGCGCCGCGGTCACGCTCGTCTTCGTCGGGCATCCCAAGACCGGCGAGATCGTGCTGCACGACACGATGGCCTCGATCGACGCGAGCTGCGAGACGACGACGCGCATGCTCAGCGGCGACCCGGCCGACAAGATCATCGAGTGCGCCGAGCGCGAGAAGCTCGACCTGATCGTCGTCGGCAACAAGGGCATGACCGGCGCGGTGCGGTTCCTGCTCGGTTCGGTGCCCGCCAAGATCCTGCAGTACGCACACTGCGACGTGTTGATCGCGCGAACGGTCACCGAGGCGCTCGGGGACATCAAGCCCGGTGAGGGTGGCATCGTGAACTACGCCGGCCGCAAGGTCGCCGTATACCGCGACGAGGCGGGGGAGACGATCGGCTTCAACCCCAAGTGCACCCATCTGGGATGTGGCGTTGGCTGGAACCCGTCGGAGAAGACCTGGGATTGCCCGTGTCACGGCTCGCGCTTCGCGGCCAACGGCGAGGTGATCGAAGGCCCGGCCACCAAGCCGCTCGAGCGGACGGATGTTTGAACGACTACAGCGGCTTGAAAACCATCAGGTACAGGATCGCGAGCAGGTACACCGAGCCGACGACCGCGACGACGATCTGGACCGGAGAGCTGAGCTTGGCGGCGAGCTCCTCGTCGGAGAT
>JBKJXT010000144.1:0-2928 GCA_046716205.1 Actinomycetota bacterium | reverse complement strand
GCTCGGCACCGTGATCAACTGCTTGGCGCTGCAGGACGCGCTCGAGCAGATCGACGTCCCGACGCGCGTGCAATCGGCGATCGCGATGACCCAGGTCGCCGAGCCGTACATGCCTCGCCGCGCCGTGCGCCACCTAGAGAAGGGGCGCATCGTGATCTTCGGCGCAGGGATGGGAACGCCTTACTTCTCGACCGACACCACGGCCGCCCAGCGCGCCCTGGAGACCGGTTGCGAGATCATCTTCAAGGGAACCAAGGTTGACGGTGTGTACGACTCGGATCCGAAGAAGAACCCGGGCGCGGTTCGTTACGACGAGCTGAACTACATCCAGGCGCTCAACGAGCAGCTCGGCGTGATGGACGCAACGGCCATCTCGCTGTGCATGGACAACAAGCTGCCGATCGTCGTGTTCGACATGTCGGTCGACGGCAACATCGGGCGCGCGCTCGCAGGAGAGCCGATCGGGACGGTCGTGCACTGAGCACCGGTTCGTAAGGACACGAAGGGGGAGTTCGATGATCGATGCGGCACTGAAGTCCGCCGAGGACAAGATGCACAAGGCGATCGAGGTGACGCGCGAAGAGTTCGTCGGCGTCCGGACGGGTCGCGCCTCCCCCGCGCTGGTACACCGGATCACCGTCGAGTACTACGGCACGCAGACCCCCCTGCAACAGCTCGCCTCGATCAGCGTTCCGGATCCGCGCTCGCTGGCGATAACGCCCTACGACAAGAACTCCATCTCCGCGATCAGCAAGGCGATCCAGGCCTCCGACCTCGGGATCACGCCGTCCGACGACGGACAGACGATCCGGCTCGGTTTCCCGCAGCTCACCGAAGAGCGGCGCAAGGAGCTCATCAAGATGGTGAAGGAGCGCGCCGAGCACGGGCGCGTCTCGATCCGCAGCGTGCGCCGGCACGCCAAAGAAGAGATCGACAAGGAGATCAAGGAAGGCACTGCGTCGGAGGACGACGGACATCGCGCCGAGAAGGAGCTCCAGAAGCTGACCGACCGCTTCGTCGGCGAGATCGACGACATGTTGAAGCGGAAGGAATCAGAGCTGATGGAGGTCTGACGATCACCGCCTCGGAACACAGCACCCCGACCGACGATCCGACGCCGGTGCCCGACATCGTCGGCGAGGCGCCCAAGCGCAGGGCGGGGCGCAACCTCGCCGCCGCGATCGCCACGGGACTCCTGCTCGCCGGACTGATCTTCGGAACGATCCTCACGTCGCGCCTCGCGTGGTTCCTCGTCGTGGCCACCGCCGTCCTGGTTGCCCAGCACGAGCTGTACCGCGCGATGCGCGAGCGCGCGTTCGCGCCGGCGGCGTTGCTGGGCAGCGCGGCGGGTCTCGTGTTGCTGCTCGGCGCGTACAGCCGCGGCGCGACCGCTCTGTCGTTCGGACTGACGATGACCGTGCTGGCGACGTTCCTGTGGTTCCTCGCGGGGGAGCAGCGTGGCGGCTCGGGCTCGTCGATCGCGGTGACCTTGTTCGGGGTTCTGTACGTCCCGTTCCTGGGCGCGCACGTCGTGTTGATGCGCGACCTCCCCTTCGGCATCGGGATCACGCTCTGCTTCATCGGCCTGACGGCGTTCTACGACATCGGCGCGTATGCGTCCGGGTCGTTCTTCGGCAAGCATCTCATCGCGCCGGAGATCAGCCCGAAGAAGTCGTGGGAAGGAGCGGCGGGCGCGACGCTGTTCGTGCTCGTGACCGCCTTGATCGTCGGGCCGTTGATCCAGCCGTGGACGACCGTCGGTTCCGTCCTGATGGCCGCCGCGGTCGCGGTACTGGCCCCGATGGGCGATCTGGCGGAGTCGCTGATCAAGCGCGATCTGGGCGTGAAGGACATGGGATCGCTGCTCCCGGGGCACGGCGGGGTACTGGACCGGATCGATTCACTGCTGTTCGTCGCGCCTGCGGCGTACTGGCTCGCTCGGTGGCTCGCGCTCTCCTCGGCGCGCGCGACGCCGTAGCGTCTGGCACGATGGGACATCAATGAAACGCATCGTCATCCTCGGCTGCACGGGATCGGTCGGCACCCAAGCCCTCGACGTCGTTCGCAAACATCGCGACCGCTTCGAGGTGATGGCGCTCGTGGCGGGGCGCAACGCGGAGCTTCTCGCAGAGCAGGTCGACGAGTTCTCGCCAGCATTGGCGGTGCTCGCCGACGCCGACCCCCCCGCTGGTTCTTACTTCTCGACCGGGTGGGACGCGGTCCTGGAGGCTGCTTCCTATCCGAGCGCTCACGTCGTGCTGAACGCGTTGACCGGATCCAAGGGACTCGGCCCGACGCTGACGGCCTTGGACGCCGGCAAGACCGTCGCGCTGGCGAACAAGGAATCTCTCGTGGCCGGCGGCGACCTGGTGATGCAGAGGGTGCGCGGCGCGCCCGAGCGTCTTCTGCCGGTCGACTCCGAGCACTCCGCGCTGCTGCAATGCTTGGCGGGCAACCGGCTGAGCGACGTCCGCCGCATCGTGATCACGGCCAGCGGCGGTCCCTTCCGTGGCCGGTCACGATCGTCGCTCGCCGACGTCACCGTCGATCAGGCGCTGGCGCACCCGACCTCGCGTATGGGCCGCAAGATCACGATCGACTCGGCGACGCTGATGAACAAAGGCCTGGAGGCGATCGAAGCGCATCACCTGTTCGGCATCGACATGGACCGCGTCGAGATCGTCGTGCATCCGCAGTCGATCGTGCACGGCATCGTGGAGTACCTGGACGGCAGCTGCATCGTGCAAGCGTCGCGCCCGGACATGCGGCTGCCGATACAGGTCGCTCTGGCGTGGCCCGAGCGCCTGACCGAAGGCGCCGAGTCGCTTGGATGGCCGAGCCTCGGCGCGCTGCAGTTCGAGCCGCTCGACCGCGAGGCGTTCGGCGCGGTCGACCTGGCGTTCGACGCTGCGCGCCGCGGTGCCACGT
>JBKJXT010000143.1:0-3203 GCA_046716205.1 Actinomycetota bacterium | reverse complement strand
GGTCTGCGTCTCCCCGGACGCGACGCACGTCACCACCGGCGAGGACACCGTGACCGGCGGCTCCAGCCACGACCCGCGGATCGCGGGCTGGGGTTACTTCGAGATCTCCGACACCGACGGTCGGATCCGCATCAACCAGGTCGGCAAGCTCGCGCCGGAGTCCGCGGGCGGCCCCGGATACGCGGGCGACCCCGACAACTTCGGCTGCGGGTTCCTTGACGACAACCGTCTGGTGACCACCGCGATCGGCAACACCCTGCCGGGCGAGGACGCGACCGGTCAGCTGTTCCTGTGGTTCGGTCCGTTCGACCAAGGGTTCCAGAAGGAAACGGTTGGCACGACGTCGTTCTACGTCGGGGAGGTTCCGCACTGTCAGATCGACGACACTCTCGCGACCGCCGGCGGTCTCGCGGTCGATGCGAATGGTGACGTGTACGTCGCGACCAACCGCCCCGACGACGACTTCAACGCCGGCTCGATCTGGCGTTACCGCGGCGCGTGGCCGACGACGGCGGCGCAGTGCACGCCTGAATACTTGAACGCGAACATCACGCGCGAGCAGATCATCCCGATGATCCCCGCCCCGTTCGACCCCCGTGCCTTCACGCCCAGCTCGGTCGCGATCAGCCCCGCGGGCACGCTCTACGTGTCCAGCGTGTTCACCGGCACGGTGTCGGAGTTCACCAAGGATGGGTTGTGGATCCGCGACATCTACCCGGTCTCTCCGATCGCTCCTCCGACCGGTCCGACGGGTGACACGCCGTTCGGTCTGGCTTTCACCACCGACGGGTCGCTGTGGATCGCTGATCTCGGCATCGTGCTCAACGGACCCGTGTCCGGACAGGGCTCGGTGATCAAGGTGTCGTTCGTCGAAGGCATCCCGATGCCGCTCGGCGAGCGGATCGCCGAGGGCATCACGTTCCCCGACGGTCTCGGCGTCTACACCGCGCCCAGCTAGGCGCGCACCGGCCCGCGGATACACTCCGGAGCTTCTCGCCGTCACCGAGGAGGCTCCACTGTCCGAGGAACCCAGGCTGGCCGCCGCGTCCTCCGCGCTGCGCGTCGAAGGCACGCGCGACACGATCGAGATCGTGCGCGACGACCTGGGCATCCCGCACGTGCGGGCGCGCTCGGTACACGACGCGTTCTTCGGGCAAGGGTTCGTCCACGCGACCGACCGGCTGTGGCAGATGGAGTACGACCGCCGCCGCGCCGCCGGCCGCCTGTCGGGATGTATCGGCGCTCGCGGCCTGACCTACGACACCTTCGTCCGGCGCCTGGGGATCGAGGACGCGGCGCGCGCCGACTACGAGGCACTCGACGCCGACGCGCGCGCGCCGCTGGAGGCCTATTCACACGGCGTCAACGCCGCCATCGACGCCGGCGACCGGCCCCTGGAGTTCGAGCTGCTGGGCATCGACGCGCCGACGTGGGAGCCATGGCAATGCGCCGCCGTTCTGAAGGTTCGTCACGTGCTGATGGGTTCGATCGGTCCGAAGCTGTGGCGCGCGCGGCTGGCACGCGTCCTGTCGCCGGAGGCCGTGACGATGGTGGGCGCGCCGGGTGGTCGCGACGATCTGCTGATCGTCCCGGTCGACGGTCGCGAGACCTGGCGCGCCGAGCTAGACGACGTGACGAACGGACTGCTCGCGCTCGACGCGTTCGCCGACGGCAGCAACAACTGGGTCGTGCACGGCAGCCGTACCGCATCGGGCGCGCCGCTGCTCGCCGGCGACCCGCACCGGCTGCTCGAGGTTCCGGGCGTCTACTACCAGAACCACCTCGCGTGTCCCGACTTCGACGCGATCGGGTTGTCGATGCCGGGTGTGCCGGGCATGTTCCACTTCGGACACAACGCAGACGCGGCGTGGTGCATCACGCATGCGATGGCGGACACCCAAGACCTCTTCGTCGAGCGGTTCGGGCCCGACGGACGCTACGAGTTCCAAGGCGAGTTCCACGAGCCAGAGCGGCGCGTCGAGCGCATCGAGGTCCGCGGTGGCGACCCCGTCGACATCGAGGTGACGATCACGACCAACGGGCCCGTCGTGATCGGGAACCCGGCGCGCGGATCGGCGGTCAGCCTCCGCTGGACGGGCACCGATCGTGCGAACCTCAGCTTGCGCGCCGTTCTGCCGATCCTTCGGGCGCGCACCGTCGACGAGCTCGATGAAGCGATGCGCGACTGGGCCGATCCGTGCAACAGCGTGTTGATGGCCGACACTGCCGGCTCGATCGCCTACCTGCACCGCGGGCGCGTCCCCATCCGGTCGGGCGACAACGCGTGGTTGCCGGTGCCGGGGTGGACGGGCGCGCACACCTGGGATCGCGACGTCGCGTTCGAGGCGCTCCCGCGTCTGCGCGATCCCGACGCAGGCTTCATCGCGACCGCGAACAACCGCGTCGTGGGGGACGACTACCCGTACCACCTCGCGATCGATTACGCCGCGCCCAACCGCGCGCGGCGTATCGTCGACCGACTCGCCGCTCTGCGTGCGGCCACGGCCGAAGACATGGCATCGATCCATGCCGACCGAGTCTCGCTGTCGGCGTCTGCGCTCACCTCGGTGCTCACGAAGACCGAGCCTGCCTCGGACCTCGCCGAGCGCGCTAAGCAGATCCTGCTCGAGTGGGATCACGTGATGGATGGCGACCAAGTCGCTCCCACGATCTTCGCCGCGACGCGAGAGGCGCTTGCCGCGTTGCTGCTGGATCGGGAGCCGTTGCGCGCCGCGCGGACGAACCCGTTCCCCGAGGAGCCGTACGCGTCGCCGGCGATCGCACGCGTGCGGTCGGCACTCCCGCGCCTGCTCGCCGCCGCCGACACCTCGGTGCTCGACGGTGCGACCTGGGAGCAGCTCGTCGGCGATGCATTGGAGGTCGCGGTCGCAGCGCTGCGAGAGTCGTTCGGGGACGATCCCGACGCGTGGCACTGGAGCCGCGCGCATCGAACCCTGATCACCCATCCGCTGACGCGCGGGTTCCCCGATGCGGGACTTGATCCCGCGCCGGTGGCGCTCGCCGGGGATGGTGACTGCGTCCTGGCGGGCAGCAACGACACCGGGCTGGGCGTGCTGCACTCCTCCGTCGCGCGCTACGTCTTCGATGTTGGGGATTGGGAGCGCAGCGGATGGGTGGTGCCGCTGGGATCTTCAGGCAGACAGGACAGTCCGCACTACGCCGACCAGTCCCAAGCGTGGGCC
>JBKJXT010000142.1:0-8051 GCA_046716205.1 Actinomycetota bacterium | reverse complement strand
GTGACGGTGAGATCGACTTCCCCGAGGGCGACCTGCACGCGGCCAGCAGCATCAAGGGCTTCATGCACCGCCAAGGCGCAACATCAGGCTCGGACCAGGACTACTGGAACGCGGTCCTGGGGTACATCGACTGGCACACCGCTGTCATCGAGTGGGGACCAGACCGCTGCCAGTTCTTCCTGGACGGCAGCGCCTCCCCGGTGTTCACCTGGCGCGTTCCGAACACGCCGATGCATTGGGTACTCCAGACCGAGACTGACCTCAACACCGCCGACAAGCCCGACCCTGCAACAGCCGGTCATGTGTATGTGGATTGGGTGGCGGTGTGGGCGCGCGCATGACCCACTTCATCGAGAAGTGCAGCTGCGGCCGCGTGCTGACGCAGTGTCGATGCCCCTCGTCCGACAAGGCAGTTCGCATCTCATCGAAGCCCTGCATGCACGGAGGCGCGCCGACCCTTGACGTCCTGGCCACGCTCCGCGGCGGCCTCGACTCGATGCGCTGGTGCGCGGACAACCTGCACAACTACGGGACCGCCGCCTGGCTCGACTTCTTCAAGGCTGGGATGGAAGACGTGCAGCGTGCAAGTGAAGCCCTCCGAACGCTGGAGGCGCGCGCGTGATGCTTGGTCGCAGAGCCGTAGGCGGTCTCGGCGTGAGCGTCCTCTGCCGCATCCGCAGCTGGCGCGATCGCCGGCTTCTGCGTCGCATACGTCGGGCCCGGCTCACAGAAGCGCGTGGGCGCACGGGAGGGTTCCTATGAAGGACCTATTCGTTGTCCGCGAAGATCGTGTCGAAGCCGTCGACCCCTGCGACCTTCGAGAAGTCGAAAAACGTCGCGGCACCGCATTGCTGGCACACCAGGACGGCAAGCGGAGGTCCGCTGAGCATGACGTGGGCCTGTTTCGCGAAGGAGCGCGCTCCTTCGCACTCGGGGCATCGTCCGAGGCCGAATCGATCGACGTGTCGCTCCAGCTCGCGCCGGACGGCTATCCGCAGTACCAGCGTGGATTCGTCGTCGGACCCCGCCGAGGTCGGGTCCGGGCCGACCGCTTGGTCGTTCATGAATGGGCCTCCATTCGTGTTCGGTGCCGTGCTCGTTACACGGCGCTGGTCCGACCCTACCTCCGGGCTGTTCCGGTTCAAGAGCGTGAAGTCCGTCGCGTCGAGAGGGCCGCATGAACCCTGTCCCCGTCGACACTTGCACTCGCGAGTTCTGCCAGCGGTGCCACCGCGTGTCTCCGATCGGGTTCTTCTCGCCGCCTGAACTCTGGGCGCTCGTTGCAGGGCACCAGTGGAAGGACTCGATCCTTTGCATCATGTGCTTTGCCCAGCTCGGCGACGAGAAGCACATCCACTGGGAGTGGGACATCAAGTTCTACGCGGTGTCCTACGCGACCCACCACGCGATGCGCGAGAGCGGCGAGTGGGTCTCGCCCAATGAGGCGACGGCATGAGCCACATGATCGACACCTTGGAGCTGGTCAGCAGCCGCCACTACGACTGGGCGGCCGCGCGCTGTTCATGCGGCTGGGAAATCCGTGGCCTGCCCGACGACGAAACGCTCGTCGACGCGCTGATGGAGCACGCCTGGCATGAAGGGAACACCGACCCGAGGGCGATGGCATGAAGCGCCGGCGTCGTCTGTTCTTCGACCGCGAGCTCATCCGCGCGCTCGCCGCCCTCGGCCGCCTCGTTCGGAGGTCGGCATGACGACTGGCATGTTCATCACCGACGGGCGCTCGCCGATCTGGCACTCGACGACGGTCTGCCCCTACCTGCTCAAGGCGAACCCGGGCGCGCTCGGCGTGCGCACGATCACCGAAGGCGCGACGCGGAACCGCCGGCCGTGCGCGTGGTGCACCAAGAACACCGACCGTCGCGTGAGCCTCGAGCCCACGCAAGAGCGCGTGCTCGCGCAAAAGGCGCGCCGATGACCAACGTCAGGCGCATCGTGACGGTCGGGCACTCGAGCGCGGCCATCTTCATGGCCGGACTCGGCGGGTCACCGCGCACGATCGAGGAGAAGCGGAACCCGATCAACCGTTGGCTGGTCCGTAAGCACAAGGAGGAGGTCCTCGAGGCGTGCGAGCGGTACTCGCTTGAGAAGGGTCTTCGACTGGATCGGCGGGTGCTGCCATGACCACGCTCGCCAAGGATCTCCGGCGCGAGGCGATCGCGCGCCTGGCCGAGCTCGCCGGCTACGACGAGCGTCTCGACGTCGACAAGACGCTCGCGCGCAGGCCCGCGGTGAAGGTGCTGTGCCGCCAAGCGCTCAAGGCGTCGGTCGGTGACCAGCTGCTGCTCTCCGAGGTACGAGAGCTCGATCGCATCGTCGCCGGCGGCGCGCATGACCTCATCGACGCGGTGCTCGCCCACGGGATGCCCGAGCAGGTGCAGCAACGGTTCACGGCCGCCGACATCGAGGCGGCGTTCGCTCACGTACGGAGGAGCAACGATGGCGACTGACCTCGCTACCACCACCCAAGAAACGACCACCGGCGACAAGCTCGAGATCCTCGTCGCCGAGACCCGCAAGCTGCAGCCGCATCTGCAGCAGCTCAAGGTCGACGAGACCCGCTTCCTGCGCATCGTGCTCAACGAGCTGCAGCGCAACCCCAAGCTCGGCCTCTGCTCACCGGGATCGTTCTATGCCGCGGTGCTGCTGTCGGCTCAGCTCAACCTCGAGCCCGGGCCCTTGGGGCTGTCGTGGTTCATTCCCCGGCGCGTGCAGGGCGTCGACAAGGTCGTGTGGATGCTCGGCTACAAAGGCATCGTCGAGCTCGCCTCGCGCGCGAACATCACCATCCAGACGGGCTCGGTCTACGAGGGCGAGCACTTCGTCGAGCACGGGGGCACATCGCCCTCCATCGAGCACCAGTCCAACCCCAACCCCCAGGGCGAGCCGATCGCCTGGTACGCGGTGGCCACGCTTCCAGACGGTCGCACGGTGCATCGCGTGCTGGGCAAGGCCGAGGTCGAGAAGCGTCGCAAGGTCGGCGGCGCGAACAGCACCGCTTGGAAGGACTGGCACGACTCGATGGCACGCAAGACGTGCATCCGCGCGATGCAGGGTCTGCTTCCCCTGTCGGCCGAGATGCGCCTGGCGCTCAACGCCGACGACCAGGTCCAGCAGCTCGGCCTCACGGGCGTGGAGACCGAGGCCGAGCAGATGCCCACCTCGATCGCCGCCGGCGCAACGCCGGTCCCTCACGATCCGGAGACGGGCGAGATCTTGTCCGAAGACGCCGCGCCGGCGGCCCGGGCACCAGAGAAGCAAGACGAGCCCGTCGACGTCGGTGGGCACCCAGAGCAGAGCGCGGCCGTGGAGGTCCAGGATCGGCCTACGGATACCGGTGTCCCTCAAGGCACCGGCGCCCCCTCGCCGACCACCAGCTCGCCCACAGAGGCGAGCCCTCCACGGCCCGTCTCTCCCCGCGACAAGGCCGACGCGCGTCGACAGGTGATCCCCGGCGATGTCCCGCTGGCGTCGTCCAAGCAGCTCGGATTCCTCGTCATGCTCGCCGAGGAGATGGGCTGGGACGATCAGACGCGTTGCTACCGTGCTGACGTCGAGTCGTTCAAGGAGCTCACCTTCGATCGCGCGCATGCCTTGATCGAGGACTGGACGCTGAAGGTCAACGACTGGCGACAGAACCGGCGCTCGCGCCTGGTATCGGAGCTCGAGCACCTGAAGATGCCGATCAAGGAGCTGCTTGTCGACCTCGGCGTCACATCCGTCCACGAGCTCACGGCCAAGCAGTGCCAGCAGCTCCTCGACGAGCTCGAGGAGTACCCGGAGCCCGACGAGCCCATCGCCGAGCCGGCAGACGAAGCTCCCGCGGCGCCGCCCGACGACGAGGATCCCAACCTCCTCGTGCAGGGCCTGCGCGCCAAGTTCGACGAGCGCTTCGCCAAGCTCACCGGTGTCGTGCGGCGCGCGCGCTTCCTCGACGTGCACATGAAGCGCTTCGACGTCACGCGCCTGGATGACCTGAGTGCTGAGCAGATGCACGAGATGCTCACCGAGCTCGAGAAGGTGCTGTCGGCGTGATCGAGCTGTTCTGCGCCCTCGGGGAACCGAAGTACTCCGACGTCGGTGACTGGTCTCCCTGGTACGCGACCTATGACGAGGCGAAGGCCTACGGCACGCACCTGATAGAGGTCGGCAACTGGGTCTCGTTCGAGATCCACAAACGTTTCGCACATGACGACTTCGACCTCGACCCCTCGCGCCGGCCACGAGTCTTCGATCATCTGCATCGCAACGGAGGCGTCGCATGAGTGCCTTCGACCTCGACGTGCTGGCGCGCATCCAAGTCGCGGCGGCTGAGTACGTCAAGCGCGGTCCGATGTGGACCGACCCCATCGCGCAAGCAATGTACGTCGGCGCGCTTCTGCAGTCAGAGGCCAAGCACATCGCGCGCCTCGCTGATCGGGGGGACCCGGTCGACGAGCACCTGGTGCATATCGCGGCCATCGCGATCGCGTCGCTCGAATCATCTTCCCGAGCCGTTTCTCCGGCCATCCCCGGTCGCTAGGTCCTTCCCATGGACGAGGTGTGTGGACACGTGTCTGCCGAAGCGAGTTACACCGATGTGATTTACGCCCGTCCTCGCAGGCTCACGTGGGAGCGCATCCGCCAGCACATCGCGGACCGAGTTGAACGTGACGGGAACGGATGTTTGCTATGGAAGGGTCCATGCACCCCTAGCGGCTACGGCCGTTTCAAGATCCGGGATCACGAGGGGATCGTCCGAGCGCTGAACGTGCACCGGATGGCCTGGCAGATGGACATCGGGCCGATCCCTGCGGGCATGGAGATCGATCATCTCTGTCGAGTTCGAAACTGCATCGAACTCTCTCACCTCGACTGTGTGACCCCTGAGGAGAACAGGCAGCGCGCACTGGCCGGACCCTTCGAGCCGAGCGCAGAGCTTCTCCGGATCGTGCATGAGCTTCGGCGTCGCGGGATCTGGGTGGAGCGGATCGCATGAACGAGACCTCGACACTCAGGGAGCCCATCTCCTTTCTCGTGGCCGGCTCGCCTGTCGCGCAAGGCAACCATCGGATCAAGGGTGGGCGCTTCCCCAAGATCTACGACGCTGCGAAGGGCCTCGACGCGTGGCGCGCGCTCGTCGGGATGACCGCGCAGCAGTACGCGCCGGCGACGCCCATCGAGGGACCTGTGCGCATGACGATGGCGTTCTCGCTGCCTGTTCCTAAGAGCGCGCCTAAGCGTCGCCGGCTGCCCGCGATCAAGAAGCCAGACATCGACAAGATCAGCCGCGCCGTCATCGACTCGCTGACGGGCGTGATGTACCGCGACGACTCGCTGATCGTGGATCTGCGCGTCACCAAGCGGCTCGCTTACGACGGACCCGTCGGATGCGCGATCACCATCGAGGAGCTGATCGCGTGACCAGGCGCGAGCTCGTCGACTTCATCGTCGCGCTGCATATGCCGCTGGCTGCCGCGGAGCTGCTCATCGAGCGGATCCTCGCCGAGCACGGGCCTCTCGACCCTGACGAGCAGGAGGAACTGCGATGAACCTGAATCCTGTCGCGCCCGAACCCGCGTTGTGTGGCTCCTGCAAGGCCAACATCCTCTGGGCGGTCACGCCCCAGGACAAGCGGATCCCGCTCGACGCGAAGCCCGAGAAGCGCTTCGTCATCACCAGGCCTGAGGACAACCCAGGACGTCTCGGAGGCGCGCTGATGGTCGATGCGTACCTGACGCATTTCGCCACGTGTCCGAACGCAGCTGCGCACCGGAAGCCGAGGAGTGTCGGTGCGTGAGCGCGCCCTCGTCGGCATCTGCGCCTGCGTACTCCTCGTCGGGTGTGCAGAGGTTCGAGTCGTACCAACCGAGCGCGCCGCCAGCCACGTGCCCGAGTTGCGCCGGCGAGCTGATCGATCCGTGGTGGGTCCCCGTGTCGAGGTCAGGCCCTCACGCTCAGTACGACCGGTGGTGCGAGCCGTGCGCGAGCGCCGACTCTCAAGACTTAAGAGTAGTTGGCAGTACACCAGGGCCAGTTGGTACGACGTCGAGCCCACCGCAGGTTGTTGGAACCGGGGGGGCGGCTACCTCGCTTGGTCTGACACCAAGCTCTGGACCGCTCATCGAACCCTGCCCTGCGGAACCCGCGTCCGCGTTTGCTATCGAGCTCGCTGCGTCGTCGTCGATGTACGAGACAGGGGTCCGTACGGTCGCGGGCGCGATCTCGATTTGTCGAAGGCTGCTTTCGCGCGCCTGGCGGATCCGTCGCGGGGAGTTCTCGAAGTGACTTGGATCCAGGTGGCGTCCGCATGAGAACCGAGCGAGACATCCTCGAGCAGCTCGACTACGTCCGGTACGACTTCGAGGGTCCCGTCGCCGATGCGATCGTCGCGACGCTGCGGTGGGTGCTCGAGCAGGACCTCGACACGCCGCGCGAGATCGTCTGGACGACAGCCAGTGACATCTGCGACTCGGAGTTCTGTCTATAGAAGGAGGGAGCATGGCGAAGCAACGCGTTCTGAAGGGGATGCCAGATCCGACGTTTTCGTTTGAGGGAACCAACTTCTCGAAGTTCCGCCTGGCGCTGGGAGGCGCGGCCGATATCGAGCTGACCGAGCCGATCGAGAGCGGCAAGCTCGTGAAGTTTACGGGCGAGGCCGTCATCGTGACCACGAAGCTGAACAAGACCTCCGCCAAGCGCACCGACATCGCGAACCTCGTGCGCGACAGCTTCGCGATCACCTCGATCGAGGACGCACCGGAAGGCGACGAGTCCGACGAAGACGAGACGGACGAGGACTGAGTCTCGATGTTCGACGTCGACGATCCTCCGTGCATCGGTCGCTATGGGTTCGGCTCGGGCTTTTTCACGCCTGAGTTTGAGGAGGCTCAGCGCGCCGGTCTGAAGCCGTCCGGGCACTGCGTCGATGGCTGTCCGCTCAAGGAGGACTGCGTGATGTTCTCGCTGACGATGGCGGGCCTGGACTGGCGCCACCCGTGTCAGATCGACACCGGCGATCTCATCGCCCGGAACTGGAAGCTGGGGCGCGCCTCGCGGGAGAAGGCGGCGCGACGGTGAGAGTTCTATCCAAGTGGACCAAACGGGCATCTGGCCAGCCTGCCGCCTCTCGCATGCCCTCTTCTGTAAGGTCCCTCACACAAGGGGGTGTCGACGATGGCGAGCAAGACCGTGCTGTTCACGATCGGTTACGAGAAGCGAACACCGGCCGAGTTCGTGAAGGCGTTGAAATCGGCGGGCGTGACGCGTCTCATCGATGTGCGCATGACGCCCTGGAGTCGTGCGAAGGGGTTCTCCGCGATCGCTTTGATGGAGACGTTGTTCAAAGCGGGGATCGTCTACGAGCACATCAAGGAGCTCGGGAATCCGCCGGAGATCCGCGCGCTCTTCCATGCCGGCGAACTGCCAAAGGGTCGCAAGAAGTACAAGGCGTTCCTGAGCAACGGACACTCGGCCTACGTCGACCTGCTCATCGGCGAAGCGGAGCTACAGCCTACGGCGATCATGTGCGTCGAACGCAGTCACGAGGACTGTCATCGCGACGTCATCGCCGAGGTCGCGACCGAGCGCGCGAAGGTGTCCCTGGACGTCAGACACCTCTAGGTCTTCGGCGGCCAGAACACCCCGAGCACCATGAACTGCTTCGGTCGCAGGTGCACGTTGCCGGCGAAGAACCGCGTGTCCTTCCTTGGGGAGCAGAGCTCACCGAGCCACTTGTCGCGCACGCGTTCTTGGATGCCAGCTGCTCCGTACTGGGTCAGCCACTTCCGGTAGGCCTGACCGAGTTCCCAGTCGATGATGCTCAACCGGTGCCCCCGGCACTTACCGCCGCAGCTGAACCGGTAGTAGAAGGTGTACGGCAGCTCCTGGAGACCGGTTCGGCTCGGAAACATGAGGCTCGGTTGAGCCGCCTTCGCCTTCCTCTCGGGATCCCACGGTGTGGCCGCGCCCCATTCCACATCCTTCACGTTGGCCGGCCGGAAGGCCCCCAACGATGTCCCGTCCAGCTCCTGCCGGCGCTGCAGGTCGCACAT
>JBKJXT010000141.1:0-8273 GCA_046716205.1 Actinomycetota bacterium | reverse complement strand
CGCCAGGCCGGCATCCGGCGCGCCGTCCAGTGCCCACGTCCGCGATGCGCGGGCCAAAGGCGCCAGCGGCGCGAATTCGCCGGCTAAGAGTGTCTCCCACACCGCCACAGGGTCCGAGCTTGGCTCGAGCCAGAACTGCGCGCCGCATGCCAGTGCGAGCCGGCTCGCCCGCGCGCGCGACATGAAGTTGAAGAAGACGCCTGTGGTCGCCTCGGGCAGGTCGGTGCTCCGGCCTCGGTACGGACCCAGGTGCAGTGCGCCCGCCATCGCGCCGTCGTTCACCGGATAGTTATCGGCGATCAGCAACGGACGACCGAGTGCCGCACCGAGCGAGCGCGCCTGGGCGCCATCCAGGCGCGGACTCACGATGGACGGTCCCGTCCACATGACGTCGACGCCGTCGGGAAGCTCCGAGCAGTACGCCGCCAGGTAGGAGGTGACGCGATCCGTCGCGTAGTCGGTGGGGCAGGTGATCCATCGCACGTCGCTCCCGAGCCGGTCCACCGCGGAGGCGACCGCACGCGCGTGCGCGGCGCCCAGCTCCGCGCCGCCCGGGGGGACGTCGTCCCACGCGATCCCGAGGGTTCGTGCGCCGTGGGACACGAACGACTCGAGCTTGGCGGTGAGCGCTTTATCGTCGGCGCCCGGCTGCCAGTCCAGACCGGGAGAGATCACGAGCGCGACGTCGACGCCGGCGTCCCGGCCGGCGGCGCCCAGCTCCCTGAACAGCGCCTGTCGGTCGTCCGGATAGGGCTCGCGCCAGCGCTCCCGATGGTAGGGGTCGTCCTTCGGGGCGTAGCCGTAGGCGTTGAAGCCGTGCGCGCCGAGCCAACTCACGAGCTCGATCCTGTCCTCGTGTTGCAGTGGAGGACCGTAGTAGCCCTCGACCGCCCCCAGCCATCTCGTCATCAGGACTCCGTCGCTCTGTAGGATTTCGTAACTTAATGCCTACGCCAACCCTTGCGCGCCCCATCACCCTCGCCGGACTCGCCGAGGCGCTGCCGTGCGGCTGACCGTCGCGTCTTCAAGGACGACCGTCGCCTGCGAGAACGGCGTCCTGGTGCAGCCGACCGGCGAGCCTGACGTCACCCTGGCCGACGGCTGGACGATCACACCGGGGCTCATCGACCTGCAGGTGAACGGGTTCGACGACGTGTTCCCGCTGGAGGACCCGTCCCGCCTGGCCGCCCTCGATGCGTTGCTCGTGGCGCGCGGCGTCACCTCCTACCTCGTCGCCGCTCCCTCGTCGGACCCCGATCAGGTCGCAGCGCTCGCGCACGCGACGGAGGCGTTCATGCGGACCGGCGCCAACGGATGTCTCGGGTTGCATCTCGAGGGGCCGGTGCTCGCGCCTGGGTTCCGAGGCGCGCACGCCCCGGAGTTCCTGCGCACGGGCGACGACCCGCGCGCGCGGGAGCTGCTCGAGTTGCCGAGCGTGCGGGTGGTGACGCTTGCTCCTGAGGTTGGCGGCGCGCTGACCTATGCAGCAGATGCCATGGCGCGCGGCATCACCGTGGCAGCCGGTCACTCCGGCGCGAGCGCGGAACAGGCGCACGCCGCGATCGACGCCGGGATCACGATGTGTACCCATCTGTTCAACGCGATGACGCCGGTGCACCAGCGCGCGCCGGGCATCGGCATCGCATATCTCACCGACCCTCGTGCGCGTGTCGCGTTCATCGCCGACGGCGCGCACCTCCACGACGACGTGGTCACGCTGATACTCGCCGCAGCGGGACAACGCTGCGTCCTTGTCAGCGATGCTGCACCCGCGGGCGGGGTCTATGCGGACCGTCACGGGGGCGAGGTTCTCGCAGGCTCGATGCTGGGCCTGGACGATGCGGTCCGGCGCCTCGTGGCTGTGCACGGGTTGGCTCTGACGGAGGCCGTTCGCTTCGGCTCCGAGGAGCCTGCGGCCGTGTTGGGCGAGCGCTCGCGGGGAACGCTCGAGCTCGGCGCGCGCGCGGACCTCGTGCTCTGGGATGCAGATGGTGGAGTGGCTACGACGATCCGCGCGGGCGAGATCGTCGCGGGAGCGGTGTAATAAGAGGACGGCTTGGGAGACAGAGCCGATACGCCCCTCAGCCAGAGGGACAGATGAGCCAAGGAGGGCATGTGCGACTCCGCAAGGATGAGAAACTCGACAAGGACGAGGACCGTCAGATCGCCAAGACCGACGAGGAGTGGCGCGCCGAGCTGACGCCGCTCGAGTACGAGGTCATGCGCAAGGCGGGGACCGAGCGCGCGTTCACCGGCGAATACTGGGACTGTCACGACGATGGGATCTACCGGTGCCGGTCATGCGGCGCGGAGCTGTTCCGCTCCGACACGAAGTTCGACTCCGGATCCGGCTGGCCGAGCTTCACCGAGCCTGCCGTTGCAGAGAACGTCGAGATCCGCACGGACGCGAGCCACTTCATGGTACGCACGGAGGTGTTGTGCAAGCGATGCGGCGCACACCTCGGCCACGTTTTCCCGGACGGCCCTGGTCCCGACGGGATGCGGTACTGCATCAACTCGGTCTCGATCAAGCTCGATCCGGAGCAGCCGGCGTAGCCGCCGCCGCTCCTTCGAGGAACACCGAACGCAGCAGGTCCCGGCGCTCGAGCAGCTCGCGCGCCGGACCGCTGAACCGGACCTCGCCCTTCTCCATGAAGTACGCGCGGTCGGCGAGCGTCAGCGCGATGTTCACCGATTGCTCAACGAGCACGATCGTCATGCCCGCGGCGTTCATCGCGCGCACCGCTTCCAGCAGCTCCTGCACGACGGCAGGCGCGAGCCCGAGCGATAGCTCGTCGATCAGCATGAGCTTTGGCTCGAGCAGGAACGACGTCGCCAGCGTGAGCATCTGCCGCTCCCCGCCGGAGAGAGCTCCAGCTTTCTGAGCGCGGCGCTCGCGCAGGCGGGGGAACAGTTCGTACACCGCCTCGAGTCGTCGTGCGACCCGCGCCTTATCCCCGCGGAACGTGAACGTCCCCATCTTGAGGTTCTCCTCGACGGTGAGGCCGCCGAAGACGCCGCGCCCGCCGGGGACCTGAACGATGCCACGCGCCACCGTGCGCTCTGGTTGCGCGCCGACGATCGCCTCGCCTTCGAACCACACGTTGCCTCCGTCGGGCTCGACGACGCCCGAGATCGCGTTCAGCGTGGTCGACTTGCCGGCGCCGTTGGTGCCAAGGAGCGCGACGACCTCGCCGCGCCGGATCTCCAGGTCGACCCCGAACAGCACCCGTACGCCGCTGTAGGAGACGGTGAGGCCGCGCGTCTCCAGCAGCATCGGGCCGAGACCGTCGGCCGCCTCGGCGCGCGCCCGTGCCGCAACGTCCGGGTCGAGGCGCGCCACGTCGTCATCCAAGTACTTCGCGGCCTTGAAGAAGTAGTGCATCCCGTACAGGAAGATCGGCGCCATCACGGCGATCCCGGCGCGCTCGTTCGCATCACCGATCGCGAAGCCGACGAGAGAGAAGCCGGTGCCCGCGAGCGCGATGAGGCCGCTGAGCGCGATGGCGGTAGAGCGGATCTCCGGCGGCGCGACGATAGCGGTGATCGAGAAGAGCCCCGGCGTCACGAACGCGATCACGCACAGCACCACCCAGATCAGCGCGATCTCGAGGAAGAGCCGAGGCGCGACCGCCATGCCGAAGAGTGCGACCCCCGCGACCACCCCGGCGGTGCTCAAGAGGCGCAGACCTTCACTCGGGCGAACGTTGATCCGCTGCTGGACCTTGCTCGTCCCGATGATCGTCGCGACCGCGGAGACGGCGGTACCCAGGCCCAGGACCAAGCCGCGCATGCCCGGCCCCAGACCGAACTCTTCGTCCAGCAGGAACGGCAGCAGCACCCCGACCGCGAGGATCGCGCCGCTGGTGAACGCGAGACCGATCCATTGGTAGCGCAGCGAGCGGATCGACCAGAGTCGACGCACCGTCGGACGGAACGGCGGCGGCTTCGGCGTCTCGAGGACCTCGAACCGTCCCCGTTCCGGCTCTCTCAGCCGTACGGCGACCACGATCGCGACCACCGTCGGGATCGTCAGCACCAGGAACGCGGCCCGCCACCCCCAGAACTGCGCGACGAGGCCGGCGAGCAGGGCGGCGACCGAGGTCCCGATCGGGTTGGCGAGCGCGTGGACGCCGAATGCCTTGGTCCGGGTGTGCGGCGAGTAGAACTCGGCGATCAGGCTTCCGTGCACCGGCTCGTTCACGCGGCGGCCGAACCCCGAGATCACACGGAAGATCGTCAGCGTCACCAGCGTCGGCGCCAGACCGGTCGCCAGCGATGCGAGGCCCCAGACGATCGCGCTCGCGATCGCCAGCGGCATCCGTCGCCACCGGTCGCTGACGTAGGAGACCGGCAACGCGATCAACGGCGCGAAGATCAGCACAAGCAACACGATCGAACCGAAGGCGCCGATCCCCACGCCGAACGAATCTGCGATCTCTGGACCGAGTACGTCGAACGTGCGGGTATCGAACTCGTCCACTGCGTTGAGTGCGAACAGCACGCCGATCGGGAACCACGACTCGCCGTTGAGATAGGCGCGTGCCCGGGTGAGGACGGACGGCCGCTCGATCACGCAGGGACCTCAGAGAGCGGTTGGGTGAGCGTCGCCGCCTCGAACCCGGAGACCGGGATCACCTTTGGACGCGGGTCGATCCCGGTGATCGACTTCGCCAGAAGATCGCGCGCCTCATACACCAGGCGCACGAGTCCGCCGGGCATGAAGTTCAGCAGCAACAGCAGACCGAGCCCGGTCGCCAGCAGTCCCATGTGCGGCCAGATCGCGGAACCGAAGTAGGGGATGCCGAGGATGTAGACCGCTCCGATCACTGCTCCGGCGATGGACCCCATCCCGCCGATCACCACCGCGGCGACGATCGACAACGACGTGACCGGCTGGAAGACGGAGGAGTCGGCGACGGTGATGCCGGCCGCCCACAGGAATCCGGCGGCCGCGGCGATCACACCCGAGATCGCGAACGCGATCAGCTTGGTGCGCACGATGCTGATCCCCATCGACGCCGCTTGCGCAGGGTTGTCGCGGACCGCCACGATGATCCGCCCGATGCGCGATCGTTGCAGTGCGCGCGTGACGGCGATCGATAGCAACAGGAACCCGACCGAGACCGCGTAGTACACGCGGTTGTTCGTCAGATAGATAGGGGCGTCGAAGGTGCGTCCCCCCTTGAACCATTGCTGCTGGAACAGCCACGTCGCCGATACCACCGCGAAGCCCAGCGTGACGACGGCGAGCGCCGATCCCTCCAGGCGCAGCGCCGGCAGCCCGATCAGGACGGCGACGCCGGCTCCCACGATCGTCGCGACGATGAACGCGACCCAGAAGGGCATGCCGATGATGGTCACCAGGCGCGCGCCGAACACGCCCCCGACACCCGCGAACGCCCAGTGCCCAAGCGAAATCTGCCCCGCCCAGCCGGTCAGCACGGTGAGGGAGACGGCCACCGCCGCGACCAGGAACATGGTGGCGAGCAGGAACGTCACCGACACCCCGAAGATGTAGGGGAACGCGGCGACCACCAGGACCCCCAAGGCAGTGCCGCCGACCGACACCTTGCGCCAGAGGGGATGGCGGGCGATCTCGATCGGCAGCGCTCGCACGGGTTCTGCCGCTTCCCAGGATGATTCGGCGGACGAGCCGGCCCGCTCCTGGGTCCTGCGACGCGCCAGCAAGGTGACGACGACGACGCCGAACAGGATCAGATCGGTGAGGCCGGGCTGCGAGGTGATGAAGTACACCCCCTGGTCGACCACCCCGATGAGCAATCCGACGCCGAAGGCCACAGGAACACTCGACATGCCGGCGACGGTGGCGGCGGCCAGCCCGCGAAGCAGGCCACCCATCCCGACCGCTTCGCCCACTGAGTAGCCGATGACGGGCGCGAGCAGGATCGAGGCGATCGCCGACAGGACCCCGGCCACGACCCACGCGAGGGTCGACACCCGCCGTACCGGGATCCCCAGCAGGCGCGCCCGTTGACCGTTCTCGGCAGCAGCGCGTAGCGCGATGCCGTACGGCGACCACCGCAGGAACGAGAACACGAGGATCGCTATAACCGGTCCGACGACCAACGCGAGCACATCTCCTTGCGACAACGTGACGCCTGCCACCTCGATGGTCTCGAACCTGAACGGAACCGGGAACTGTGAGCCGCCGGCTGCGAAGATCGGGTCACCGGCGATGTTCTTCGGCTTCGGGAGGATGGCGCGCAGGACGATGACGAGCTGCGCGACGCCGATCGTCGCGAGCATCAGGATGAGCCGAGGACTGCGGAACAGCCGGCGAAGGACCGTTCGCTCGATGAACGCCGACAGCAGGGCGGTGGCTGCGAGACTCGCAAGCAAGGCGAGCCAGTAGTTCAGGTGTGCGACGCGGACGAGGGTCACCATCATCGCCACGGCGAATGCGCCCATCTCGCCGTAGGCGAGGTTGATCACCCGGTTCGCTTTGTAGATGAGCACGAGCCCGACCGCGAGCAGCGCGTTCCCCATCCCGATGACGAGCCCGAGCCGGATGATGTTCATCGATCTTCCTCTCCGACCGCGATCGCACGTCCGACGCGCCCCGACAACGCGGCGGCGCGGACGACGGCGAGCGCCGCTCGTCCATCGGCTGCGGTGACGGGCGGCGGCTCGGAGCCCTCGCACGCGCGCACGAAACCGGCGTACGGCTCGGGCTGTGGATCGGGCAGCGGCAACATCCGTAGATCACCATCGGCGGCGCGCACCCGCAGGCCGTCGGCTGCGTTGAACTCAAACGAGGCGTCGCGTCCCGTGACGCTCAGAGCAACCTCCGGCGCGGGGGAGTCCCACGACACACGCAGCGTGCCTTCGACGCCGGCTGCGCTCACCAGGCGCGCGGTTGCGCCGTGCTCGACGGGCTCCCCGTGCATCTCGCACGACAGCACCGTCACGAGGTCATCGCCCAGGATCACGCGCAGGATGTCGGCAACGTGCACGCCCAGATCCAGCAATGCGCCGCCGCCGGAGAGTGCGGGGTCTAGGAACCAGGACGCCGACGGCGACCATGCCAGCGGTCCCGTGTTGCACAGCGTGGCCTCGAACCCGGTGACCGTGCCCACATGCCGCGCTGCATCCCGACACGCCACGACCGCAGGCGTGAATCTGGCGTTGTGCGCGGGAACGAGCATGGTGCCACTCGCCTCGGCGGCAGCGATCATGCGATCGGCGTCGCGCAGCGTCGTGGCTATCGGCTTCTCGACGAGCACGTGTTTCCCAGCGCCCGACGCGGTGAGCGCGATCTCGGCGTGCAGCACGTTCGGCGCGCACACGATCACCGCATCGACATCGTCGCGCTCTACTGCCTTCCGCCAGTCGTCAACGACATCGCCGGAGCCCCACTCGCCGGCAGCAGCTTCCGCCGATGCCCGCGTCCTGCTGGCGAAGCAGACGACGTCGGCGCCGGTGTGGCGCAATGCGGGGAGATGTAGACGGCGCGCGGCCGCTCCGCAGCCGATGACCGACAGGCGCACGCTCACGCCAGCACGTGTGCGGCGACGCGCCGCACCGCCTCGGCCACATCGTCGCAGTCTGCGTCGCGGTAGTTCGCTCCGATGCCGACGGTCGCGGACCGTGCCACGAGTGACTCGGTCCGCGGGCACATGCCCATGTGGTAGTTGATCTCGGTCGGATGCTCCGCGCAGTTCCACGGCCCACCCTTCCCCGACGCCGTCCGCCGCTGCAAGATCGAGGGCGTCGCATACACGGGCGCGCCGTCATATATCTGCGCGGCGGGTATCCCTTCCGCGACGACGGCCTGGACGAAGGTGCGCGCTCGCTCGGGATCGGGAAGGAACCACGTGATGCTCGAGGCGCCGTCGCCGTCGGGGTCGGGGATACGCCGGCGCTCGAGTCCGGGTACGGTGCCGATCATCGCCAGTACGCGCGCCTTGTTCGTGCGCATCGCGCTCAGGATGACGGAAAGCTTGCGCATCTGCACCTCGGCCAGCGCGCCCGCGATCTCGGTCAGCCGGAGATTCTCGCCGACGAAGGGCTCGATGCCAGCGCCCCGGCTGCCGCCGTGTGAGGTGGTGAACTGTCCGCCCTGATCCTGATAGCGCGCCGCGCGCGCCGCGAGGGCGTCGTCGTTCGTCACGATGGCTCCGCCTTCTCCGGCGGTGATGTTCTTCTCGAGCTGGAGGGAGAACGTGCCGATCGTGCCGATGGTTCCCAACGAACGTCCGCCATAGGTCGCGCCGAGGGCCTGCGCGGCGTCCTCGATCAACGGCGCGTCG
>JBKJXT010000140.1:0-2826 GCA_046716205.1 Actinomycetota bacterium | reverse complement strand
CCACACCCCCGATAAGGCGATCGAGCAGTCCGCGCAGGTTCCAGAGAACGTCTAAATGGTAGTAACCCCGTTCTCCGCCGATGGACGCCACCAGATCCCAGACCACCGTTGCCGGCGCAGCAATCGGTGTCCGTTCCTCGGCGCCCTTGGCATAGAACGAGACCTCCGGGTTATACCCTCGGAAGGAGAACGCGCCCTCGGCCCAGCGGGTTGCGAGCGGTGCACCGCGTTCGTCTTCCAGCGCTGCGGTCACCGCCTCACGGTAAGTTCGCAGCGGAATCGGTATGAGGCGCCGGATCTCAGCGTTATCAGCGGGGAGATCATGACGAAGGCCATCGATCAGCGGACGCGCAACCGAAGCGGGGACACTCGTCACTAGATCGAGCCAGTAGGAAGAGAGGCGAGGAGAAAGCACGGGGAGCGGGATGATGTATCGTCGTTTGCCGACGACTTCCGCGAACTGCTCCAGGAGGTCGACGTAGCTTAGGAAGCTTACGCCGGTCCTAGCGGGAATATTGTTTACGCAGCGCGGATGCCGAGGACTGCGCACAGGCTGTCCAAGGCGAGACCGACTTGGCGGATCGCCGATTCTACGGTGCCGGGGTGGTTGGAGCGCTTGGGTGTAGCCTCGGCTGCCTCGCTGTAGAGGGGACCGAGGAGGCGTGTCCGGAGCTTGACGAGAAGCGTTCCGAGCTTGATCCCGAGTTCGGTGAGGCGATAGCGCCGGGTTTTGCCGATGCGTTCCACCAACCCCTTGGCGCGGAGCTTGCTGAGATCGTAGCGCAGCTGGGAGAGGCGATAGTCCATCTCGGACAGGCGCTCCCGCTCGCAGATGCGCGCCTGGGCGTCCCTGGTCGTCCAGTCAGCGACGAGTCCGCCAGGATGGAGCAATGCCTCGAGGAGGCGGATGACCCGGTCGTCGTGGAGCTTGACGCCGGGGACGCGGCGCTTGCCCAGGAGACCGGGCTGGGCGAGTTCGGCCAACTGGCCGGTGTCCACCGTGCTGTCCAAGAGTTCGGCCTGGGCATCAAGGTAACGGCGGTTGGTGGTGGTCATGCGCTCGACCAGGGCCGGGAGATTCTCGAGGCGGCGCCCGATGCCCAGGTCGTAGGTGTTGTTCACGCAGGTCTCGGTGCGGAGCAACCGGCCGCCCTTCTCGTACTGCTTGACGAACGAGCTCCGATAGTACGAGCGCAGCACGGGGTGACCCTCATCGCGGCGGTCCAGGACGGTCTGCAGCTTGCCCTGATAGCGGCGGTTGATGCGGCGGCCAAACAGGTTGGTCGTCCGGTCCGCTCCGCCGAGAAGCAGGCCAAGCTCCACAGCCCGGGCAAAGCGGGCTTTGAGCGGCGCCGAGCGCTTGAAGACGACATCGCTGGCGACTTCGAGCTGGGCAATGCTGTAGCCGTAGGAGAGGTCGAAGGCGGCGCGTTCCGCGGCGCTGAAGGCGGGGGCCAGTTGGTCCGCCCAAGAGTCGCAGCGTTCGCGCAGGAGGCCAGGGCTGAGGCGAGCGGCAGCAGCCTCGAGCGCGTCGCTGTCGGCCACCGCCAAGATCGCGTTGTCCTCCTTGCGGAAGCGGACGCCAAGACGCTTGAGCTCCTGGGCGAGGAACGAGTGGCCGTTCAGGTAGCAGGTGAGGTTGTAAGGCAGGTAAGTGGCGAAGCGGAGGCTCATCGGGCCGGCGACTTCGTCCCAGACGTAGAAGTAGTAGTGAAGGAACTGCTTCCGACAGCGGCGGATGAGCCGATAGGCGGGATCTTTCGTGGGGAATCGCGGCTGATAGGAGACGAAGGTGCCGCCCTGCTCCATGCTCGTGAGCACGCAGGCCACCCCTTCGTGTTCGCCCAGGCGTCGGTAGTAGGGCAGGACGAGGTCCTCTTTGCGTTGCCCTTTGGGAGCTGGGAGCACAGGTATCGCTCGCTCTGCCGTGTAACGCCGCACCCAGGCGCGATAGCGGTCGGTGCGAGCGGAGAGCACGGCTGGCTCGATGCAGGGCACGCCCGCCACCTCATGGAAGAAGTGGACCAGGTTCTCCGGCCGCTGTAAGCGCTGGATGTAGCCGTTCAGGACGATGCGGTCCAAGGCCGTGTAGGACATCTGGACGTGCTGGCCGAAGAGCGCGGACAATCGGTCCACGGGACTACCTCCTGCGTACCGTTCCGCTGGTTTGGATCTCGGAGGACGGCGCGCAGGGGGCAGTTTCGTGTATGCACCTGGCGTTGTCCTATGCCGGTCAGCTGCGCTCCGCTGGGGCTTTCAGGTTCACCTGGCTAGTGTTGAAGTGCAAGGGACTGTTGGCGAGCGCCACGAGCCTTCCTGCCGGCGCCAGCTCAACGCTACCGTGGCAGTGAGACAGTCGTTGGGGATGATAAACAATGAAGCACGTGCCTGCTGGCGGAAGAGTAGGCTGCGCGGTGCACGCAAACCCGTCCCGTAGACAGCGGGCACGGTGCGTGCGAGTGTTTCGGTCGCCCCAGCGGCTGCGGAGCCGCCCTGAATAGGAGCTTCATGAGAGAACCAAGCAACCCAAGGGCACGCGATGCATTCGGCGTGCCGGTGCCGCCGGCCTGGGCGGTTGAAGCCGGACTGCGTGTCCGTGCGGGTGTCGGTCGAATGCACTCCCGGATGGTGCCAGGCTTCAACCTCGTCCTCGAGCGCGTGATGGGATTGGTGGACACGAAAGCACTGTACTGTGCAGTCGACCTCAAACTTCCCGAGCTGCTTGCCGAGCGGCGTCGGACGGCGGACGAACTCGCTGAGGCAAGTGGAGCCGACCCCGATGCGATGGCACGCCTATTGCGCTTTCTCGTCGCACGAGGATTCTTC
>JBKJXT010000139.1:0-3095 GCA_046716205.1 Actinomycetota bacterium | reverse complement strand
GCATAGCGATAGACACGCATGGCAAGATCGCTGAACTCGATCTGTCGTTCATTCAACAGTGTGCTTTCTACCCCCCGCTAAGTGGCGAAGTGAAATTCGCTGCACGGCCGGCCGCGGCCGTTGTCATGAGCACGTCTATGAATTCGTCGGTGAAGGGTCAGCCAGTGACGATTTGGGCTGCTGTCGATCCGTCTGCAACTGGAGCCGTTGTCTTCGCAGACAGCGGCGAGGAAATCGGCACGTCTACCGTGGCCGATGGTGTCGCTTCCCTCACCCTGACAGACTTGGCTCCCGGATCTCATTCGTTTACCGGAGCTTACTCCGGCGACGCGAACTTCCCCTCCCAACAGGCCGCCCCCATAGATCACTTGGTGTTGGATCCATTGACCTCCGCCTGGTTCGAAGCGGGCCGCGACCACGTTCCTGGCGGAACAAGCAGCTACGCTGCTCCCCCTAGCTCCATTCGAATAACGCACTCGAGTCTGCAACATGTCGACTTCACCATCTTGGATGGCATGGATTCGTGGCGAGTAAAGTTGGGAGCGTCCCGAGAGCTTCTTGTCGGATCCTACGACGACGGTGCTGTGTTGCTCTCCCATAACGGACACGCCTGTGCCTGGGACACTGGAACATTCGTGATCGACAGACTTGAGAGGGATTCCGGCGGGAACGTGACAGCCTTCGTAGCAAGCTTTCAACATCGATGCAAGAATTCAGGTGTTCCTCTTGACGGACATCTGAAGTATCTGCCTGAAGCGACCACGCTCGGTGCTGCACCGGTAGGCATCGTCTCCTCTGCGACAAGGCAGTCAGTCACCTACACAGCGACCCTCAGGTCTCTCGTGACCGGAAAGGGCATTCCGAGTCAATCCGTCTCGTTCTCGCTCCCGGGACTGCTTGGCATCGGCGCGGGGCCTCAGTGTTCTGGAACAACCGATGCAGAGGGCGTAGCAACCTGTTCGGTCGACATGACGGGTCTTGCTTTTGTGATCGTGAGTCAAGGCTTCACAGCCACCTTCTACGGGGCCCAAGAATATCTTCCCTCATCAGACAGCGGCACCCTCGCCATAACGTGAAACGTTGCAGTGTCAGCCCAGAACATGTCGCGAACCGGTGGTTCGGTCCGGGGAACACCGCAACTTGCGACTGGAACCGACGGGCGATCGCGCCTGATGCCCGTTCGACTTCGGCTTTACCGGCGCCGCTGCTCAACCGCCAAGTCGTCGTTATGCGTACGATTCAGGAATGCTGATTCGTCCTGGGCGCAAATCTGACTCTCCGGCGATTGCGCGCGTCCTAGTTGATACGTGGCGGAGCACCTTCGATGGCCTGCTGCCTGCCGTCTTTCTGGATTCGATGAGTGTCGAGGCGCAGCTCGCCCGCCACGAGTCGTACTTCTCTCAGCCGGATGTGGTCTATCGCGTTGTTGAGGATTCATGCGATGGGGTTGTTGGGTTTGCCAGCGCCGGCCCGGATCGGGGCGCACGTGAAGTGGGCGCAGGCGAGTTGTACGCCATCTACCTTCGGGAAGCTGTGCAGAGACAGGGGAGGGGTCGGGAGCTGTTCTTGTCTGTGGTCGAAGCGTTGGCGGATTCCTTCGTCTCGCTCCGTGTGCGCGTGCTTGCTGTGAATCCGTGCCTGCCCTTCTACGAGCGTCTGGGTGGTCGGCGGGGTGAATCAGCGATGCTTGAGTTGGGTGCGGAAGAGTTTGAGGAGATTTCCTTCTATTGGGATGCGCTCTCGGATGCCATGGAGAGAGCTCGGTAGCCGGCGTCGCCGCGGCGGGCCGACGCATAACTCGTCGCTGACCGGCGCTCGGCTGGCACCGAAGAGATTCGGTATCTGGGTGTCGCCGGTCGCAGCTTCTCAGCCCTCCTCAGCTATGCAGCGGGCCCGTAAGGCCGAGGCCGAAGAATCCCTTGCGCCCGTGTGTTCAGGTAGTCGCTGCGCGGCGCGTCAGTGGTTTAGAGTTCGAAACGCTGACATGAAGGGCCTCTCATATCAGCGAGCAGGTCACGCCCGGAGTGCGCGAAGCGAGCGAGAGACTGTGGTAGTAACCCGCGGAGATCGCGACGGCGGGAAGCGTGTTTGCGCGGACAGGGATGGACCGGGATTGGAAGAATCCCATCGGCACGATACCGAGCTGGCCAAACATGTTCGAACCCCACGTCCACACACTTCCGTCGCTTCCCAAGGCAATGCTGTGCCACTCTCCGCCGTCGATGTCACAGATCCCCGTCAGGTCCTTGACTTGGACCGGAGCTGATCGATACTGCTTCGTTCCGTCGCCCAGTTGGCCATCCCAGTTCACTCCCCAAGCCCAGACCGTTCCATCGCTCTTGATCGCAAGGGTGTGCCAGTAACCCGTCTCGATCCTGACGACGCCGTCCAATCCTTGCACCTGCGTTGGAACGGTCGTCCCTTCGGGGCCGGAGTACCACGACCAAACGGTGCCATCTCTCTTCATCGCGAAGTCGGAATCGCGGACGGCTACGTCAGTCACTTCGCTGAGGCCATCGACCATCCACGGTGTCGTGTCCCGGAACCCCCAGACCGTTCCGTCAGAGCGAACCGCCGAGCTATGCGTGCTGCCCGCGTCGATGTTCACCGCGCTGCTTAGCCCCTGGATCTGCGTGGGGATCCGGCCGAATCCACGGCCCCACGCCCACACGCTTCCGTCGGCGCGCAGAGCGATGCTTTCGAACTGTCCCGCCGAGATCTGCGTGACGCCTGCGAGACCGAGCACGGGGGCAGCCGTGGGCCGCCAGGTTGTCGTACCGTCGCCAAGTTGACCGTACTGATTGTCGCCAGCAGCGAAGACCGTGCCACCAGAGAGCCAGAGCGTGTGGAACCGTCCGCCCGAAACATCTGTCACAGGTTGCCTGATCGAACTCGACGGTTTCGACGTTTCGTAAACGGCCCTGCCGTTGCCGAACTGACCGAACCAGTTCGAGCCCCACTCTTGCGTTTCGACAACCGGCGGCGCAGCATCGACCGACGCGATCGAACCAGCCGCGATCGCCAACGAGACTACCGTGATCGTGAGCTTCTTCATGTACTCCCGGGTCGTGTCCGTATCCTGGTTCTCTTACGGA
>JBKJXT010000138.1:0-3645 GCA_046716205.1 Actinomycetota bacterium | reverse complement strand
CTACCTGACGATGATGCCCGCGCGCGCCGATAGCTTCCGGCGCATCGCCGCCTTCGACATCATTGTCAACAACGCGGACCGTAAGTCTGGTCACTGCTTGCTGGAGCGGGAGACCTCACATGTGTGGTTCATCGATCACGGAGTCTGCTTCCACGCCGACCAGAAGTTGCGCACGGTGATCTGGGACTTCGCGGGGGAGCCCCTACCCGCCGACGTCGTGGACGGTCTTCACCGGCTGGAGGCCGCGGATCTGGATGCGCGCCTTGCGGGACTACTCGACCCGCTGGAACGGCAGGCCCTGCGGAGCCGTCTACGAGGCCTGCTGGACGCAGGAGAGTTCCCGTCTCCACCCGAGGACCGCCGGTCATACCCGTGGCCGCCGATCTAGGAGGAATCCATGCGACGACCGGCGAATGGCGGGGGGACGAGGGAGGACCGCATGCACTCACGTGTCTTGATGCTCCTGGTCGCGCTCAGCGCGGTCGCTACCCAAGGGCCCGCTGCTGCGGAGTCCGAGTCTCATCCCGTCGTGTGGGATGCGCCGGTGCCCTGCCTGACGGTGTGTCCCTACTGGCTCGGCAGCGGCCCGGTCTCGGAGGACGACTTCGACGCCTGCAAGAAGGACCCGTTCGCGCCGCCGGGGTCCTGGGATGACATCCGCGTCACGGTGCCGCCGGATGCCCCCGGTACGGCCTACCAGTTGATGACCGTCGAGATGGAGCCGTTCATCGACTACGACCTCTTCATCTGCCTCGTGCACGAGCCCGGCACAGCGAACGAGCGGTACGAGTTGCACCCACCGGGCCTCATAGTGAGCCCAGACGAATGCGTGATCGGGTGTCGTGAGCAGTGGCATGTACCAACCAAGGGCGGAGATGTCTGGGTCTTGCGCGCCTACAACTTCAGCGATGTCCGGCCCGCGCTCGGCAGCTACCGGTTCCGGCAGTTCGGGGGGAACTGATGAAAGTCCGATCGCTGTTGGTCGCTGCGCTGCTGGCGGCACTAACTATCCCTACGCCCGCTGCTGCCGACACGCTGTCCCGCATCGACGTCATCTTCGATACCGAAGCGTCATGTGCGTTCGCGTGTCCGATCTTCCTCGACTCCGACGGCTGCGAGAAGGAGCCCACCACCATCCCAGGATCCTGGGATGACATCCGGGTGACGGTGCCCGATGAGGTGACCGGCGTCGCGCCGAACCTCCTCAGGTTCCAGATCAGGCCGGAGGTCGATCACGACGCTTACATCTGTCTGGTCGTTCATCCGGGAACGCCGGACGAGTACTACGAGCTGTACGCGTGCATCTGCAACGCGATCGGCGAGCCATGCCGCTATGAAGCGCCGGTTGGTTTGGGCTGCCAGCAGACGGGCACCGTGGTGGTGCAGCCAGGTCAGGTACTCGTCTTGCGCGCGTACAACTGGCTCGACGTTGAGGACTGCGAAGGCTCGTACTGGTGGATGCGCGCCTGACGCCTAACGCACGCGGGCGAGCTCGGCGCGCAGCGGCCACGGGTTGCGCTTGCAGGTCAGCCCATTCGGGGACGTGAGGCCCTTCGACTGCTGCATCATCACCGGTGCCTGCGCGCCGCTGGCGCTGCATTGCTGATGACCGAACCCGATCGCGTGTCCGACCTCGTGGTTGGTCAGCATCCGCCGGTAATCCGCCAACGGTCCCGGCCAGTCGGGTGAGCCACCGAACCACCGCGCCGAATTCAGGACGATCTCCGACCGAGTCGCGCACGAGTACGTGCGGCGCACCGACAGCCGGATGAGCGCCATGCAGCGCTGCTCGGTGTGGTCGGGTGTTCGCAATGCGATCAGCAGGGACCCATTCGGGTCGTAGGCGAAGCGGACCCGGCCGCTGCCGATCCACGACCGTTCGTCGCACAGCACCGATCGAAGGGCCCGCGCGAATGCTTGGGTCGTCGTCGGAAGCCCGTCGTCCACAGCGACGCGGAAGCGCACCACGCGGTCCGCCCCCGTTCGGCCGCAGCCCGCCGAAGGCACCGCGCGGGTCACCGAGGGGCTCGGCGAAGGGCTCGGCGACCGCTTCGGAGACGGACGTGCCGACGGCGTCGAAGACGCGGTCGAGCTCGACTCCGAGGGCGTCGGGGCACCGGTTTCGACCGATGGGGTACAGGCGATGAGCGCCGCGCAGAGCAGGGCGATAGAGGCGCAGAGCCGGGAAACCGAAGGCATCACGACGAGGCTACCGGGTGTCCGGCGAACCGGCTTCTCACCCGTGCGCCTCGGTCCACCGATCCGCGCTCAGCCGCCGCCGAGACCAGGCGCGACGATCCCACCCTGGGTCATCTTCATCAGGTCGAGCGCCTCGTCGAGCTCGCGCTCACCCAAGGGACCGCGCTCCAGCGCGACCTCGCGGATCGACCGGCCGGTCTTGAACGCCTCCTTGCTGATCTCCGCGCAGAGGTCGTAGCCGATGGCAGGGACCAACGCGGTCACGATCGGGAACGATTGCTCGACCAACGCCCGAGCACGCTCCGGGTCGGGCTGCAGGTCTTCGATGCACTTCGAGACGAACAAACGTGCCGCCGCCGCGAGCAGCTCGATGGACTCCAGCAGGTTGCGCGCGATCATCGGCATGAAGACGTTGAGCTCGAAATGCCCCATCGCTCCGCCGAACGCGATGGCAGCGTCGTTGCCGTAGACCTGGGCGGCGACCTGCGTGACGACCTCCGGGATCACGGGGTTCACCTTCCCCGGCATGATCGACGAGCCCGGCTGCAGCTCGGGTAGACGCAGCTCGCCGAGGCCGGCGCGCGGCCCGGAGCCCATGAGGCGCACGTCACTCGCGATCTTGAACATCGAGGCCGCGATCGTGCGCAGTACCCCCGATAGCTCCACACATGCGTCCTTGGCGCCTTGGGCCTCGAAATGATCGTCGGCTTCACGGACCTCCAGGCGTGTTCGTTCGGCGATGATCGCGATCGTGCGTGGCGCGAACGCGGGGTCGGCGTTGAGTCCGGTGCCGACCGCCGTTCCGCCGAGCGCCACCTCCGCCATCCGGGCGGTCGCGTCGGTGATGCGGGCCAGTCCCTTGTCGATCTGCGTCGCATACCCGCCGAACTCCTGGCCGAAGGTGATCGGGGTCGCATCCATCAGGTGGGTCCGGCCGACCTTGAGGACCTCGGACCACGCCGATGCTTTGGCGCGCAGCGCGCCACTCAGGGTCGTGAGTGCCGGAACGAGGTCTTCGTGCAGGGCCGCGAGCGCGGCGAGATGGATCGCCGTCGGCACCACGTCGTTGGACGATTGCCCGTTGTTCACGTGGTCGTTCGGGTGCACCTCTTTGGATCCCCGTTCCCCTCCGAGGATCTCCGACGCCCGGTTCGCGATCACCTCGTTTGCGTTCATGTTCGAGGAGGTCCCTGAACCCGTCTGGAAGACGTCGATCGGGAAATGCGTATCGAGGGCGCCCGAGATGACTTCCTGTGCCGCGGTCCTGATGGCGTCCGCACGCCGCTGGTCGAGATGTCCCAGTTCCTGGTTCGCGCCGGCCGCCGCCCACTTGATGAGGCCCATCGCGGCGATGAACCGACGCGGCATCGGCCGGCCAGAGACGGGGAAGTTGTCGACCGCACGCTGCGTCTGTGCGCCCCAGTACGCGTCGGCGGGGACCTGGAT
>JBKJXT010000137.1:0-10154 GCA_046716205.1 Actinomycetota bacterium | reverse complement strand
GGGCGGTGGTTCGGCGCGCTGTTTTGGGGGGCCCCCGGGCGTTTGTTCTTTTTTCGGGTTTTGCGGCCACTGGGGGCCCCAATCCCGTATGAGAATCAGTTACGCGTTCGACGATCAGTCCGGGGCCATGCTGTAGATGTAGTGCACGGGCGCGCCGCGTTCGCGTCCTGGATCATCGCTCCCCCCACCTCGACGGCCGGCGATTGTGTCACGAAGGCCGACCACGCACGCCAGGTGCCACCGCAGACGTTACGCTGCGCCCGTGGCGCAACCGATCGAGATCGTTCCCTCCGGCCCGCTTCGCGGCGCGCTGGCCGCGCCAGGGTCCAAGAGCGCAACCAACCGCGCGCTCGTGCTCGCCGCACTCGCCGACGGCACGAGCACGATCGCTACTCCCCTGCTGAGCGACGACACCGAGGCGATGATCGGATGCTTGCGCGCCCTGGGTGTGACGGTGGAGCACGACGGGGCCTCGCTGCGCGTGCAGGGGTCGGGGGGTGCGCTGACGGCTCCGACACAACCGCTCGACGCCCGGTTCTCTGGGACCACGATGCGCTACCTCACCGCCGTCGCGGCGCTCGCGCCCGGCATGGGCATCCTCGAAGGACGCGGCGGACTGATGCGGCGTCCGATCGCTCCCCTGCTGTCTGCGTTGCAGGGACTCGGCGCGCGGGTCGCTGCTGCCGAACTGCCGCCCGTGCGCTTCGAGGGCGGCGGGCTCGAGGGCGGGGAGGTCACGGTCGATGCGACCGCGAGCAGCCAGTTCGCGACCGCGATCCTTCTGGTCGCGCCGTACGCGCGGCGCGACGTCGTGATGCACGTCGAGAACCTCGGCGCGACCGGTTTCGTCGAGATGACCGCCGCGATGATGCGGGAGTGGGGGGCGGAAGTGGAGCGGCTCGCCGACGGTTCCTGGCGCGTCGCGGCCGGCGTCACCTACCAGGGGCGCGCCTACACGGTCGAGTACGACGCGAGTGCGGCAGCACATCTGTTCGCGCTCGCGGTCGCGACGGCCGGCGAGGTCACGGTCACCAACGCGTCCCCGGCGACCCTGCAGCCGGATGCCGCGATCACCGGCGTGCTCGAGCAGATGGGCGCGCGCGTCAGCCGCGATGGCGACGAGCTCACCGTCGCGGGCCCTGAGGAGGTGCGAAGCATCGACGTCGACCTGCGCACGATGCCGGATCAGTTACCCACCGTCGCGGCACTGGCGGCCTTGGCCTCAGCCACCACGACCATCACCGGTGTCGCGATCACGCGCGGACACGAGACAGACCGGATCAGCGCCCTCGCCGGCGAGCTCGCGAAGCTGGGCGTGCGCACCGAGCAGACGGCCGACGGACTCACGGTCGCCGGCGCGCCGACGACCGGGGCGCGCCTGAGTCCACACGAGGATCACCGCCTCGCGATGGCGTTCGCGTCGCTCGGCGCGCGCGCCCCTGGCGTCGTCATCGAAGACCCCGGCTGCGTGGCCAAGACGTATCCCCATTTCTGGGACGACGCGGCGCACCTCGGCCTGCGCTCGCGGTAGGAGGTCGTTTCGCGTCCCCGTCCCACGGACATCATCCGAGCATGACCATCGACCGGATGCGGCGCTGGCGCGCCGTACTGCCCGACTCCGTCGAGCAGCAAGACCTGAGCTGGTTCCGCGCCGTCGCGTCGTGGAACGCCCCGCCGCTCGATCGGACGCTCCCCCGCCTCAGCCGCGCGGCGAACCGTTCGCGCCTGTGGTTCGTGATCTCGCTGATCCTCGCGCTGAGCGGCAACCGTCAGGCGCGCCGGGCGGCTCTGCGTGGCGTCATGGCGCTCGGGCTCACCTCTGCGGTCACCAACATCCCCGCGAAGCTCGCCTTCCGTCGCGAGCGCCCCGACCACAGCCTCATCCCGCTGCAACGGGTATTGCGCAGGATGCCCATCTCGACATCGTTCCCCTCCGGTCACTCCGCATCGGCCGCCGCGTTCGCAACCGGCGCGGCGCTCGAGATGCCGGTGCTCGGCGCGCCGCTGGGCGCCCTCGCCGCCGGCGTTGCGTTCAGCCGCATCTACACCGGCGCGCATTACCCGAGCGATGTGGTCGCGGGGCTCGCGATCGGCGCCGGCGTCGCCATCGGGACGACCAAGCTGTGGCCGCGATCCGAGGATGAGCCCGCGACGGCGCGCCCGGCGACGCGCGACCGCGGTATCGACGCGTCACCTGAGGGCGCCGGGTTCGGCATCGTGGTGAATCCCAGCGCCGGATCTGCGTTGTCGGCCTCACCGACGGAGCGGTTGCGCGACGCGCTTCCGCAGGCGCGCCTGGTCGAGATGAACCAGGGCGAGGATCTCGCCGACGCTCTCGACGGTGCCGCACATGAGGCCCGCGCGATCGGGATCGCCGGCGGAGATGGCTCCGTGAACGCCGCGGCGGCCACGGCACACCGGCTTGGCATGCCCTTGCTCGTGGTCCCGGGCGGCACGCTGAACCATTTCGCCCGGGATCTGGGCATCGACAGCGTCGAGCACGCCGTCGAAGCTGCGCGCGAAGGCGTCGTCGTCGAAGTCGATCTCGCGTTGATCGACGGCAAGCCGTTCCTTAACACCGCGAGCTTCGGGCTGTACCCGGAACTCGTCGACGAGCGGGAGCGTCGCGAGGCGCGCTTGGGGAAGTGGCCGGCGCTCGTGGTCGCGCTCCTGAAAGTGCTGCGGCGTGGGAAAGCGATCGAGGTCGAGATCAACGGCTCCGCGCGTCGCGTCTGGGCCGCGTTCATCGGCAACTGTCGCTACCGGCCGTCGGGGTTCGCTCCGAACCGGCGCGAGCGCCTCGACGATGGAAGCTTCGACGTGCGTCTGATCCTCGCCGAGGGTCGCTTCCCAGTGCTGAAGCTCGTCGCAGCGACGCTGACAGGACGCCTGGGCCGCTGCTCGGTCTATGAAGAGCACGTCGAGCAGGAGTTGAAGATCCGCTCGCTCAACGGACCCCTTCGACTCTCACGTGACGGCGAGAGCTTCGAGGGTTCCGAGAGCGTCACGATCACCAAAGCGCGCGAGCGACTGGCGGTGCTGGTCCGGCCCCAGGCTGAGCGTTAGCCCTTGCGCATCGTTCGCCCCGCGAACACGAGCATGGCGAGGAGCGCGACCACCCCGGCCGCGGTGATCCACGGCCCTGCGCTCTTGTAGGTGGAGCCGAGGAGATAGCCGGCGCCGATCACCTCGACGAGGGACAAGGTTGCGCCGATCCCGTCCGCGGGAAGGAACCGCCGGGTCGGCATGTCCGAGGACCCGGCGGCGGCACCCAGCAATGCGGAGGGGAACACGGCGAGACGGCCGATGAGGATGATCCGCTCCCCTCGCTTGCGCAACACCCTGCCCAGCTGCTTGATCTTCTTGGTCGGAAGCATCCGCTGGGCGGCCCACGGGAGGTTGTTGTCCGACGCGATCTCGTCGGCCCATGCCCGTCCCAACGCGAAGAACTGCCATACCCCCAGCACCGCGAGCGGGAACGATGCGGCGATGAGCTCCACCAGGTTGACGTCCCCCTGGCGCGCGAGGAACCCGCCGGCCAGCAAGACCTCTTTGGTGGGACGCATCAGCACCAGGATGAGGAAGTGCTCTTCGTAGAGGATCGGCGCGAACGGGATGGCCGCGATCCCAGCCACGACGCGCACCGCCGCGATCCACGTGAGGAATGTCCGCGAACGCTCGTAGCCGTTGGCGCGACGGGAGCTGCGACGCTGCTTCGACGTTCTCGTCACGCAACCGTTTTGCTCGCATCAAGGCTTGGGTAAACCTGACTCGTGCAACCTATGCAGCGCTTCATGCGTGCGCGCCTCGACCCTGCCGGTCGATTCGGGCTCCGTGTCACGCTGTACGCCATCTCCCTCCTGATCGTCGCGATCCCGTTCGGGCTCTTGCTCGAGCAGGTCCGTCGCAACGGGCCGCTGCTGACGGTAGACACCGCCGCCGCGAACTATCTGCACGAGTGGGTGCGGAACTTCGGTGCGCTGGTTGCGGCGCTCAAGGTGATCAGCTTCCTGGGCACGCCGGTGTGGTTCTACCTGATCTGCACGATCGCAGTCGTGTACCTGTGGCGACACCGGCGGGTGAGGCTCGCGGTGTTCCTCATCACGACCACGTTGGTCGGCGGGATCATCGATTCGATCGTGAAGATCGTCGTCGACCGTGATCGACCATCGCTGGAGGAGCCCATCGTCACCGCGCACGGCCAGAGTTTCCCCTCGGGCCACTCGATGACCTCGGTGGTGGCCTACGGCGCGCTCCTACTCATCTTCATGCCGGTGATCTCCAAGCGGCTGCGGCTCACGGCGGTGTGGAGCGTGATCGCGCTTTGCCTGGCGATCGGATTCTCGCGCCTGGCATTGGGCGTGCATTTCATCACCGACGTGCTCGGGGGCTACGCGCTGGGACTGGCGTGGCTGACCGCCTCGGTCGCCGCGTTCAGCATCTGGCGCGAGGACCGCGGTCGCAAGCCGGTCGAGCCGCTACGCGGGCTCGAGCCTGAGGCCAAGAAGGACCTCAAGCCGACTGCCTGAGGAACGGGGGCAGGAGACCAACCCGCCGCGGCGAAGGTCACGCCCGAGTGGCTTCTTGTACGGAGTAACACTCACCAGCGAGCAAGATCCCGTATGAAAAGCTGGCGCCGGGATCGGGACGACCCTGCGCAGTGGTCCAGCAGACAGCGAGCACCGAACTTCAGCCGCACGAAGGCGGCAACGCGCTGCGAGGTTGTTGTGGTGGTGTCGCGGATCAGATCGCTAGAGCCCGCACAACGCCTTCGGCAGATCGCACTTCCCGCCGGGATTCTCCGGACTGTCACCGGAGAGCGTTCCGGTTGAAGAGTCGCCGCTGTTCGCGGGAGGCCCGACTGGCAGATCGCGATCCACCGTGGTGTTCTTGTTGGTGCTCCGACGCGCGACCTCGCCCGTCTGGGGGTCGGACGGATTCGGCGATGTCTTGCCATCCTCGATGGCCGGCGAGTCGCCGTTCTGAACGTTCGCGGGCGTCGTCGGCTCGGGCAGGTTGAACCCGAGCGTGGCATACATCGACCGGATCGACTTCGGCAGCGTGATCACGTTCGCGTAGGACAGCGACGCGAATGCGACCATCATCGTGAGCGCCGCGGCGGGGACGAGCACCGCGTAGATCCGTCGGCGACGACGTGGCCGGGCGGTCTTCAGGATGATGACCTCCGGTTGCTCACCACGAACCGCCCCCATGATCGCCGACAGATGCTCGGCCGCGATCGAGGGGCTGGGCGGAACCTCGTGGGTCGCGCGGACCTCCTCGAGCGCCTCGGCGATGCCCGCGTGGTCGTAGGAGGCGTCGCGCAGCAACTCTTCCGTCTCCGGAAGAGGCGCGAGGTGGCGGCGCTCCATCGTCATCCTCCCTCGCTAGCGCCTTCGAGCGCGAAAAGGGTATCCGGGGTGTCGAGCACCTTCCGCAGCTCAGCGAGCGCCCGGCGCTGCGTCTGCTTCACCGCGCCGGTGCTCTTGCCCATGATCTCGCCGATCTGAGACAGCTTGAGCCCGCCGAACAGGCGCAAGAGCAGAACCGTTCGGCGTTCGTCACCCAGTCGAGCTAACGCATCCAGCATCTGGCTGTTCTTGAGCGCCTCGAGCGCCTCCGCCTCGACATCGCCGGACTCGGTGGGCTCGGGAACCTCGTCAACGAGCGAGATCGGGCGCCGTGAGCGATACCTCGCGTCGTCGAGGAACCGGTGATGGGCGATCGAGAAGACCCAGGATCGGAATGATGCCTCGTTGCCGGAGAACGTCGAAAGGTCCCGCACGACCTGCAGGAACACTTCGCCGAGGACGTCCTCGGGATCGGGCGCGCGCATGGTGCGGAGATAGCCCAGCACCTTCGCGGCGAGCCGCTCGTACAACGAGGCCCAGGCCCACTCCGCACCTTCCCGCGCGGCGCCGAGCACGGCTTCGAACGTGGGCTCGTCTGGCATGGAGAGAGACTAGGGTCAAAAAGGGCGTTTCGACAAGCCGTGCGCAGGACTCCGGGCACATTTGATCGAAATCTGCGTTGATGCCGGTGCGACTCTTCCTTTCCGCGTTGCTCGCAGTCGTCGTCGGGGCCGCCACGATGCCCGCGATGGCGCTGACGACGCATACCTGCGATGGCTTCGCGCCCACGACAACGGACTGCACGACGGGGACCTTCGTCGTCACCTCGACGATCGCCCACGACGTCGCGTCTGACATCAACTACGCCGGCACCATCGAGAGCACGCTCGTGTGGAGCGGCGGCAGCCGGATCTTCCGCTGCACCTACACCCAGGGGCTGCAGCGCCAGTGCCTGGCCTCTGGCCCGTTCCCGCGGCTGAACTCCTCGGTGCGCCACAACTGTCGCAGCCTCGTGCCGGGTACCTCGGTGAAACCGGCCGACGGCGTCGAGCTGGACGGACAACCTGGGGGGGTGGGGACATGGAGCTGCTCAGTAACGGTATGACCGGGCCTGTACCCATCCGGGCGCGCGCGACGCTTCCAGGGAAGAGCAAGGGGAGACTGATGAAGGGCCTCCGCACCACCCTGTTGGTCGCACTTACCGCGTGTCTCGCGTTCGAGCCCGTCACCTCGAGGGCCGCCGGGGACGACGGGCGTAGTCGCGCCATCGGCGGTGGGAGGGTCATCTTGTCGAGCCAGCTCGAGCACATGGGGAACGCGGTCACCTTCTCGGTGTCGAGCCTTCCTCGCGGTGACAACGTCCAGGGACGCGTCAACTACGTGGAGGTCGGGCCTTCCGGCGAGGGAACCGGAAGATGGGAAGGCCGGCCGGATTGCCTCGTGGTAGAGGGTGACACCGCGTGGATCGGCGGCGAGATCGGCGACAAGTACGAAAGCGAAGCTACGGGGAGGTTCGCGCTGAGGGTGACCGATGGTGGCGCCCGGGAAGAAGCCATGGGCGACGTCCTCGAGATCGCGTTCGGTCCGAACACCCGAGGCGACTGCACGGACTGGTCCCTCGACGACCTGACGAACCTCGATCTCGGGCGGGGCACCGCGGACGTGCAAGCAAGCACCGACTGAATCTCCAACGCATCCCACAACGTCGCGGCGCGCGCGTGCTGGTGCGCGGCCCGAACAACAGGAGGGTTAACGTGTCGAAGAGATCACTGAGCATCATCGCAACACTGATCGGAGTGGCGGCTATGTCCGTCGCGTCGGCGGCGCCGACCGCATTCTCGAAGACGCTGTGCGGGGGCTGGGACTTCGGTAACTCTGGTCAGGCGGGCAACAGCCCGATCCTCAAGCTCAACGGCGCTGCATCGGCGGGTACCGCGTACACCGATGTGTGCGACGGGGACGAGGACGGCAGTTACACCTGGACCGTGAGGCACGGGAAGGTGAACACTGATACGAGCAAGGGCAACGAGCACGGTACGTTCACCTACAAGAGCGGTCCGGCGACGCTCGGCGGGATCTTCAACGGAGCGATCGCGGTATTCAATCCCGTGACCTGCACCGAGGCCGAGGAGGAGCAGGACAACATCGTCTACCAGAGCTCCGGGCGCTTCAACACGTTGAAGCAGAACTCGAACCGGACGGGGTCCGACAGTACGTTCCACGCCAACGGGACCTACATCGTGACCGTGACTGCTGACAAGACGGCCGACGACGAGGACGGACCGGCCGAGTGTCACGTCGCGGTCACGCTGACGGGAATGCAGAACCAGAACTGATCAGACCCCCCAGGGGACGGAGAAAGGGCCCCCAGCCGACTCTCCGTCACAGCCGCCCGGGCCGCCGCAAGCCCACCCGAGGCGCGCATCCAGAGAGCGAGGACCCCCGTCCTCGCTCTCTCTATATGGGAGGTTGCGGGAGACGCGTTAGGACAACTGCCCTATACACCGCGTTCAGCGCGGGTCCGATATCTCCACGGAGAGCACAGGTCTCGGGAGGAAGAGATGCGAGCGTACCGACGGATCTACCGGCGTCTGGTGACGGACTTCTATTGGTCACCGCGCCGTCGCGCGATCTCGAACACCTGGTAGCGCGCCGGCGCGTTCCTTCGCTGCTCGGCGCGCGACCAGCCATGCAGGAACCGCGTCCATTCGGTCAGGCCCCTATGACGAGGCGCCAGTCGATCCTCCTGCCGACCGCGGATGCGAATCGCTGGAGGGTGGCAACCGTAGGGTTCATCTCTCCCCGCTCCAGGCGCGCGACGGCGGAAACCGAGGTCTTCATCCGGGCGGCGACGTCTGCCTGAGTCAGCCGGGCGGCGCGTCGGGCCGCGCCGAGGTCTCGAAGCAGCCGTTTCCGCTCCGCAGCGGCATCCATGAGGCGGGGGAAGTCCGGGTTCTGAGCGGCTCGCTCAGCGATGTAGGCCTCGAGGTCGTCCCTCGAGGGTCGCCGGGTCGCCTTGGAACTCGCCATGGGTGTTATCATATATGATAACTGGAGCTCGTCAACGGCGAGCTCAAGGATGCGCGCCGGTGTCCGCTTGGTCTTCTTCGAGAAACCTTCAAGTGCGAGCAAGACTTGGCCGCGGCGCGCGCCCTTCGAGGGCGAACAGGAGCAGGGTATCCACCACTACCGACAGGAACGCAGGCGTGTTCGCGTCGTCGAAATCACCGAGCCGCGGCGGCCGCCAGGTGCTTGAGTCCGAGCTGCTCGCCTTGGGCGTGGTGTTCAAGCACTCGCGGCCCTACCATCCACAGACCTGCGGCAAGATCGAGCTGAGGCATCAGACGCTGAAGAAGTTCTTGTGTAAACAGCCTCTGTTCGAATACTAATCGGCAACGACAGGAGCGTGGCGCACCAGACGATGCGCCACGCTCTCGCGACTCCTGCTAGGCGTGAGCGACGCGCGCGCGCACAAACCCGGTGCGCGCGAACGAGGCCATGACGATCGCGAACGCCGCGTACGGGGCGAGCGCCGCAGCAAACCCCCGGAGGCCGCGCGCGCGGATTCGAGAGAACGCGGCGGCCGATCGCAGAACGAGGCCGGCGAGCAGGAGCAGCACGGCGAACGCTGCGATACCGCGCGTGGACGTTCCCGTGCGCGCGAGCTGCTTGCCGAGCACCTGCGTGCCTCCACCCGATACCGCGGTGTCCGTGCTCGTGTCCGTCGCCTGTGCCGTCACGTCGTCCTCGGTTCCGGTGTCAGTCGTGCCCGTGGACTCCGTCTCCGAGTCGCCGAGGTTCCGCTGGTTCGGCGTCGTGGCCATCGTGTGGATCTCCGGGCACACTACCGAGGGCTCCGAGTTGGTCGCGTCGAACGTTCCCTGCGCGTTCGCGAAGGAGAACGTCATCCCGCTCAACGTCGCAACCTGCACCGGCTCGAGCACGGGCGTCTCGTCGACGCTGGTCGTCGCCGCGCCGGCCGACGTGTCGCCGGTGGACCCGTCGGATCCCGACGTCGTGTCGTTGAGCGCGCCCTGTTCCGCCGTCGTACCTTCCGCCGTCGTACCTTCCGACGTCGTGCCTTCCGACGTCGTGCCTTCCGACGTCGTGCCTTCCTCTAGCTGGATCTCGCCGCCGGTGCGCGGTTCGGAGTGGATTCCTCCGCCCGACGCGCCGAACCAGTCGACGAACGCGGGGCAGGCGACGGCGCTCGTCTGCGCGTCCTGCGAAACGGCGAGCACGAACTCCTGCTCGTTGAGCGCGCTCGCGCCCGGCTCGATCGCGGGATAGGTCGAGGTTCCGGACGTGATCTCGGCGTCGACCGTCGACAGCGTCGCAGTGCCGGCCTCGATCGTCTCTTCACCGGTGTTGCGCAACTCGATGCGCACGCGAATGACTTCGCCCGGCGACGGCAGCCCGTCGCCATTGCCCGTCGCCGAGTCGTCGATGATGACCTCGCCGATCTGCAACGGCAGCGCGCCACTCGTCATCGACATCGTGGTGAACATCAGCTCTTCGCCGCCGCCGTCACCGATGCCGGTGTCTTCGATCTTCTCGCCCTCGTCGACAACCAGGGCGCCGTCGCCTTCGAGGCTCTCGCCGCCGTCGATCGGCTCGGAGCCACCGAAGCTCGTCGTGTGGAAGATGAGCTCGCCGTCGCCCTCGAGCGAAACGCCGGTTTCGCCTTCGGTGGTCGGGGTCATGACGAGCGTGGGGTCCTCGGAGCCCGTGTCCGTCGACTGCTCGACACCACCCTCGAGGACGACCTCGGTCGTCTGAACTTCGTTTTGGATCGTCGTCTGC
>JBKJXT010000136.1:0-5477 GCA_046716205.1 Actinomycetota bacterium | reverse complement strand
GGGGGGGGGGGCCCCCCCCCCCGGCTTTTGTGCCGGCTCCCGGGGGGGGGGGGGGGCGGGCCCCCGCGGCTAGACTCGCGGGCGGCCGTGACGATCGTGCGGCGGCGCGCGCGAGACGTCGCCACGCCGAACAGGCGCGCCTCCTCCGCCAGGCGCTCCTTGCCGCGCTCGACCGGTTCCTTGGGGTCGAGTAGGTCGCGCACGTCGAGCATCGCGTGGGTGTCGCGCGTGTCGGGGAACTCCCCTTCGACCGCGCCGGCGACGAACACGACGTCGAACTCGCTGCCGACGGCGTGGTGGGCGGTCAGCAGTCGCACCGCGTCGGGACGACGGTCCTCGGGCATGCGCCACGGCTCGGGGCCGAACTCCACGCCCTCGAGCGCATCCAGGTAGTCGCTGAAACGCGCGCCGGGACGACGGTCGCTGAAGCGTTCGATCGCGCGTGCGAACGCGGCGACCGCGTCCAGCTCAGCGTCGTCGCTGCGCGCGACCATGTCGCGGAAATAGTCGAGGCGATCCCACAAGAACCAGAAGACGCCATCCGGGCGTGCCTCGACACCGTTGCTCTCGACGATCTCATCGAGGATGAGACGCACGCGGGCGCAAGCGTCGCGGACGTGGTCGGGCAGGTCGTCGGCCGGCGCGAGGATGTAGGTGGACAAGGCCATCCCGGCGAGCTTCGCCGCGCGGCGCAGGGCGCGCACCTCGTAGGCGTCGAGTCCGGCGGCCGGCGAGGCGAGCACACCGGGCAGCAGGTCCTCGCGCTCGCCGGTGTTGAACGCGGCGCGCGCCAGGTCGAGCATCGGGCGCAGCGCCGGCTCGTCGCGCAGCGGCCGGTTCTCGCCGACGACGATATAGGGGATCCCGCCGTGCTCGAACGCGCGGCGGATGGCGCGTGACGCGCCGCCGTAGCGACGGAACAGCACCGCGATCTCGCCCCACCCGACGCCATCGCGTGCGTGTGCGCGCACGCATTCGCGGGCGATCGCGTCGGCCTCTTCGGTGAGATGGTCGAAGCGCCACGCCTCCACGGCTGCATCGCCGCGGAGGTTGGTGTCGAGTGCGATCTCGTTGACGGGTTTGAAGTGCGCGCGGAACTCCTCGATCGCGTGCCGTGAGGAGCCGCGGAAGCCGAAGACGCGCGCCTGTTCGTTCGCTGCGACCGTGACCGAGCCGCCCTCGACGAACAGCTCGCGCAACAGAACCTGCTGGGCAGGCGTGAGGTCCTGATACTCGTCTACCAGCAGGTGCTTGGTCGCGGCCTTGATCGCGACGGCAGCGTCGCGGTCGCGCTGCAGCAGTCCGGTCGCCTGCGCGATGATGTTGGTGTAGTCGACGAGCGACTGGTTATCGAGGTTGTCGAGGTAGCGGCGGAAGAAGCGCGCCGCCTCCGCGAGGTCGTCGCGGCGCGCGAGCCGAGCGCGCTCCTCGAGCTGTTCGGGCGATTCGAGCGCGTCCTGGGCGCGCAAGACGAACTCGCGCAGCTCGGCGACGAAGCCTTGGAGCGCGACGTGGCGCCGGTGCTCGCCCCAATGCGCGCGTTCGGTCTCCTCGGAGAGCATCTCTCGGACGAGCGCGAACTGATCGGGGCCCGCGAGCAGACCAGGCTCGCGGCGATAGCCGAGCGCAGCGAAATGATCGCGCAGGACGCTTTGCGCGAACTGCTGCCAGGTAGCGACGTTGACCTTGTCGGTCGAGGTGCCGATCTCGCGCAGGATGCGGTCGCTTAGTGAGCGCGCGGCGCGCCTGCTGCCGACGAGAAGCATGATGCCGTCCTCGCCCGTACGGACGAGATCGACATAGCGTTTGACCAGGTGATCCGTCTTGCCCGAGCCGGCTGGACCCAGGACAAGGTAAGCCCCCTGCAGGGCGATATCCCCGAGCACGTACGCACCTTTCGTGAATGATCGACGTGGACGACTTTACACCGGGGCACCGACAACAACGTCCGCCGACGCGGTGTTTTTGCGCGCCGTGCGCGAAAAAAGTTTCTCGGCGTTGTGCGCCCCGGAGTTATCCACAGGGCTCGTCGTACGAGGCGCGCGTATCGCCTCCCGCTCTTCCCGAACGTGCATCGATGCATCCATCGATCTGCTGGCGCGCTCGGCGGTGGGCCGTGGCGTAACAGGCAGCACACGCTCCCGAGGGGTGCGTGGCGCGAGTTCGAGTCTCGTCGGGCCACAGACCCTTCCCCCAGGTGCCGTGAAGTTCGGCACCTCGATACCGTCCTGCCCCGTTGCTAGAGGGAACCCCTCGGCGCGATCCACTCTGTCGGCTGCCCGGTTATGGCTGCGACTCGATCGAAGTCTTCGTCGTAATGCCATACGATCGCGTCCGCTGCCTCGGCGCTCGCTGCGATAAGCAGGTCCGGGATCTTGACCGATCGGTGATGGAGCCCACCCAGACGAGCAAGACCAAGTTGAACCTCAAGGGCGCGCTCGAACTGCTCGGCGCCACAAGGAAGTTGGTGGAGCGCCCCGAGTTCAGCTGTCAATTGTTCGTACGCGTCGACCGTTCGGGCGCTGTAGAGGATCTCGAGGCGCACTTGAGAGCAGGTCGCCAGCGCGTCATCGCTGAGAGAGCGGCCCCATTCGTCAGCGATCTCGCGATGGGTCGATCGGTGCCATGCGCTCGTGTCAGCCAAGCGCAGAGCCGTCATCGCCTCGGCTTCCGCGTTGCGTCCAAGATCCGTCGCCCACGTTCGATGCCGCTTCCGTCTTGCACACGTCGGGCGAGGCGTCGGCGAAGGTCGCTTCGGATCACTTCGTCGAAAGCGCCCTCCACGGTGTCTTTCACTCCGCGCGTCCCAAGAACCGCTTGCACCCTAGCCAGGAGGGCGTCGTCGAGTTCGATCGATGTGCGCCGCATCTGAGGATGTTAGCATATGCCAGCGACTGGCTTATGCATATCGAGCGCTGTAGTCGATATGCACCGTCGATGATCGCTCGGGCGAGGATCTCGCAGAGCGCGCCAGCCTCACCTGCATCGGCTCTTCGGAGCGCCGCGAGATGTACCGAATAACTGTCTCTGCTTGGGCGGGTGGGAGGAGTTGTTCGAGCAAGCAGCGCCGAAATGTAACGAACAACTTCAGATCAGGTGGCTGCGGAGCCTCGTGCGCATCGATCGTAGATCAAGACGTCTACCGCCCTCGCCGACCGGCTCCGGCGCGTCGTTCAGCCGGCGGCCAGCGCCGGGGCTTGCTGCGCCACGATCGCCAGGATCTGCTCGCCGTAGCGCTGCATCTTCAGCGGGCCGACGCCCGTCACGTTGCGCAGCGCCGCATGCGTTCGTGGCGCGCAGCGTGCGATCTCGGCCAAGGTCTGATCCGCGAACACGATGTAGGCGGGCAGGCCAGCCTCTTTGGCGGTGTCGGTGCGCCACTGCTTCAGGGCCTCCCACAACGGCCCGTCGCCCTTGTTCGACTTGCGCGCGCCCTCGAGCTTGGCCACCGGCGCGGACGTGCGCGCCTGGCCGTTGCGCTTGGGGCTGATCTCGTCCAGGAACGGGGACGGCCGCGGCTTGGAGCGGCGCTCGTTCTCACGCGACCACGCGTAGGTGATCGCAAGGTAGCGCTTGGCGCGCGTGATGCCGACGTAGAACAGCCGCCGCTCCTCGGTTATCTCCTCTGCGCTGGTCGACAGGGCGAACGGCAGCTCCTTGTCCTCCAGGCGCGGCAGGAACACCGCTTCGAACTCCAGCCCCTTCGAGCGGTGGTAGGTCATCAACTGCACGCCGCGACCTTCGTCCTCCGCAGCGAAGCGACCGGCGAGGTCGGCGAGGAACTCCTCCAGCGTCGCGCCGGGGAACTCGCGCGACAGCGCGATCAGGCGCGCGAGGTCCGCCTGGCGCGTGGCCTCGTCGCCCGCGCCGTACGCGCCCTGCGGGTCGTAGCCGAGCTCCCGACAGATCGCCGCAGCGACGTCGGCGACGGTGTCGGTGCCGTCGACGGCGGCCTTGCGCGCGCGGGCGGCGAACGCTCGCGCGGCGGGCCGGCGCAGGAAGGAGCCGTCGCGCACCTGGAACGGGATCTTCTCGCGCGCGAACACCTCTTCGAAGTCTTCGGAGCGCCCGTTGATCCGCTGCAGGATCGCGATCTCTTCCCATGTGATGCCTTCGTCGTGCAGCCGCCGCACCTCCGACAGGATCCAGGCAACCTCGCGCGAGCCGGTCTCGAAGTCGCGCACGATCGGAGCCTGTGCGCTCGGGCGCGTCGGACGCAGAACCTTGGCGGAGCCACCGAGCTTCGGCACGAGCTTGTTCGCCAGCTCCAGGACCTCCGGCGTCGAGCGGTAGTTCTCTCGCAACGTCACGACCGTTGTGTGGTCCCAGCGCGAAGCGAAACGCAGCAGGTAGGCCGGTGTCGCGCCGGTGAAGCCGAAGATGGACTGGTAGTCGTCGCCGACCACGCAGATGTCGTCGCGCGCGCCGACCCACGCGTCGAGCAGCGACTGCTGCAGCAGGTTGACGTCCTGGTACTCGTCCACCGTGAAGGCGCGGTAGCGGCCGCGCACGACGCCCAGCGCTCGCTCGTCTTCCTGCAGGATCGTCAGCGTCTGCTCGAGCAGATCCTCGAAGTCGATGAAGCCGTTGCGCCGCTTGCGCTTCTCGTACTCGATGTAGACGCGGTGCATGAGGTCCACGGGGATAGGCGGCTCATGACCCTCGAGGCGCTGGGGATACTCGCGCGCCGGGATCCGCCGGTTCTTCGCCCATTCGATCTCGCCGGCGAGGTCGCGCAGTGCCGTGAACGAGTAGGGCTTGGGCAGCTTGGACGAGATGCCGTGCAGGATCTGGCCCTTGCCGGACAGGATCTCGGGCTGATCCTCGCTGAAGCGGCGGAACTGCCCGAGCGCCTCGGCATGGAAAGTGTTGGCCCGCACGCCGGGGACCCCCAGGCGCGCCAGGCGCGTCTTCATCTCTTTGGCGGCCTTCAGCGTGAAGGTCACCGCGAGGATCTCGTTGGGGGCGAACGCGCCGGTCGAGACCTGGTTCGCGATGCGTCGGGTGATGGTCGTGGTCTTGCCGGTGCCCGCGCCGGCGAGGATGGCGACGGGGCCGCGGACGGCCTCGACCGCCTCCCGCTGGGCCTCGTTGAGGCCGTCGAAGATCAGGTCTGTCATCGCGCGCCACTGTAGGGGTGGGGTGTGACAGCCTCGTGGAGGCGGGTGGGCATGTCAGACCGGCCATGACACAGAAGTGCCTGGTGGATACGGGTGTTCCGATCGCCGGGCCGCGAGCGGCGCGAGTCCCGTCGGGGCCCGGGACCCGGGCGGCGCGCCCTTTGGGCGCCCCGGGCGGCCGGGTCGGTCGGCCCGTCGAAAGATTGTTGAGTTGAGGCCCGTATGGGGCCTCAACTCAGCCGAAGGTTCCAGAGTCCCATCTCGGATGCCCAAGGTAGACTTGATCCGTGAGTCGGCCGGGCGGCCGCGGCGCGCCTTCGAGCGCGTCGAGGAAAGTCGGGACTCCATAGGGCAGCG
>JBKJXT010000135.1:0-7137 GCA_046716205.1 Actinomycetota bacterium | reverse complement strand
GTACCAGCTACACCGTCCCGATCCAGCCGTGCCGATCGACGACACGCTCGGCGCGCTACACGAGCTGGTCGCCGAGGGAAAGGTCCGCGAGATCGGCAGCTCGAACTTCTCCGGCGCGCAGATAGCAGAGGCCGACGACGTCGCCGCGCGCAACGAGCACCCGCGGTTCGTCTGCGCACAGAACCACTGGAGCTTGCTGTTCCGCGAGGTCGAGTCGGACACGGTTCCCGCGTGCGAGCGTCTCGGGATCGCGATGCTGCCGTACTTCCCGCTCGCCGCGGGGATGCTGACCGGCAAGTACCGGCGCGGCCGGCCGCTGCCTGAAGGCGCGCGCCTGTCGAGCGCGCCGGAGGATCGCCGCCAGCATTTCGTCAACGACCGCGCCTTCGACCTGGTCGAACGGCTCGAGGCGTTCGCGAAGCGCCGCGGCCGCTCGGTCGCCGAGCTCGCGCTCACCTGGCTGGCTGCCCAGCAGGTCGTCGCGAGCGTGATCGCCGGCGCCACGACGCCCGAGCAGGTGAGAGCCAACGTCGGCGGCGCGACGTGGGAGCTGAGCGCCGACGACGCTGCAGAGGTAGCCAGCATCGCATCCTGACCGTTCGGTCGGTTCTCTCTTGTCGGGTTTGCGGCTCCCTTCCGGAAGGATTCCCCCGCGAAGGGTCGAAGAGAGAGATCAGCGTGGGGTGCCCGAAGGAGGTTCAACGGATGAAGAAGATGAGATTGATGCTCGCCGCAGCCGTGTTGGCGACCGTCGCCGGTTCGTTCGCAGGCTCCAGCGCGGAGGACTGCGATCCGTTCGGTGGCTGCGAGAACAACACGAACGGCTCTGCGGACTACGGCAACACGAGCTGCGGAACCGGCACGACCCCCGTCCCGAACGTCGGCGAGGTCAAGGCCGATGCGAGCAAGGGTGTCTACGTGTGCAACGACGGCGGTACCGTGTTGTCGAACAACCCCACCGGACAGAAGGTCGAAGGCAGGATCTTCGTCTACAAGGGCCCGAACAACAGCCTGCACGTCGTCGTCGACGGTGACGACCGGGACAACTCCGGTGGCGCCAAGGGTTGGGACCGCCTCGACGTGAACTCCGGCAAGGCTGCGTGCTTCCGTCGCGGTTCGGCCGGTCAGGCCTGGAACACCGGCGGCTCCTCGGACACCCCCGACGCACCGCCGAACCAGCAGAACGGCAACGCCGCGATCTGTACCCCGGCGTAAACGAACGCACACCTCTGGGGGGCGGGCGTTGCCCGCCCTCTTGCTATTCCGGCCCGACCACGGCGTCGCGCGTCTGCTGCGAGGTCGGCGCGAGCGGTGGCGCCACCGTCGCCTCAGCGGGCTTGGGCGCGGGGATGTACCGCTCGGGCACGGCACGCGGTGCTCCGTCGCCGTTCTGGAGCGCGGCCGGCCATCGCAAGCGCGACTTCGCCGCGAGCTAGTTCATCAGCTCGATCGCCTTCGGGTCCTCGGACCCGGGACGAACGTCGATCCAGCCTGCATCTTGGAGGCCGCGCATCCATTCCGCGCCGCGCTCGGTGCGCACGATCGTCAGCGTCCACCCGCCCATCTGGCCGAGCCCGCCGGTGGAGATGTCGGCGTGCTCGGCGGCGAAGTCCGGGCACAGCTTGCATCCTTCGCGCGTGAACTGGTGGAGCTCCTTGAGCGGGATGTCCACCTCTTCGCCGGTGGAACGACGCCACATCTGGAACTTGCCCTTGATGTTCACCTTCGCGACGTCCTCCAACGGGATCCCGTAGCCCTCGACGATCGCGCCGGTCAAGCCTTCGTAGGTGAACGACTTCGAGCACAGCAGCCCGATCACCAGCTGGATCCGGCGCTTGTACTTGTTGACGTTACGCGCGTTCAGCGTGCCGTTGATCGATGACTGACAGCTCATCCCGACCAGCGCGACGTTCTTGATGCCCCGCGCTTCGGCTTCCTTCATCGCGAGCGGGTTCGCGGCGTATGTGTAGCGAGAGCCGGCACCCTCGAGCACTTCTTCACGTGTCGTGGCGAGGAACGGCTCTGCGTCCCAGAGGCGCTCCTTGGAGAGGCGTGAGGTCAGCGCGCCGCCGATCTTGTCGTTCTCGAGCCCCCAGATCAACAGGGCCGACACCAGACCGCCGTCTTGGCCGACCGCGCGGATCTGTTCGTCGGTCGCGCGGACCAAGTAGATGTCGCGATAGATGCCGATGACCTCGTCGGTCGTGCGTGCGCGTCCGAACAGCGCAACGTCGGACTCGATCTCCCACGCGCGGAACCGCGGGCAGGCCTTCGTGCAGATGTCGCAGCCGCGCTGACCGTGGATGCAGTCATCCTCCGGTGTGGTCGGCTCGACGTTGAACGGGTGATAGGTCGACTGCTGGTAGTCCAGCACGTCGCGCGGGCACGCCATGATGCACGCGGCACATCCCGTACACAGGTTGGTCGAGACGACCTCGTGCAAGAGTTCCTGCCACTGACCGTAGGGGCGCTCCGGCTCGCTCATCGCCGGCACATCCTACGGATGGTTCCTCTCAGCGCCACATCCGGACGCACAAGTAGGGTGCGCGGGCAGATGGATCGACCGATGACACCGAAGGCGTGGCTCGCGCTGAGCCTCGTGTACGTGGTCTGGGGATCGACCTATCTGGCGATCCGCGTCGTAGTGAGAACGATGCCTCCTTTGCTCGCTTCCGGCGTGCGCTGGACGATCGCTGGGATCATCATGCTTGCGATCGGATGGCGTGGCCTCCAGGGTGCGCGCCCAACGCGCAGGCAGTGGCGCGACGCGGCGATCATCGGTACGGCGCTGCTGCTGGGCGGGAACGGACTGGTTTCGGTGGCCGAGCAGCGCGTCGAGAGTGGCATGGCGGCGTTGCTCATCGCGACCGTGCCGTTGTTCATCGCGCTGTTCGAGCTCGCGGTCTATCGCGTGCGCCCCCGCAAGACCGTCGTACTCGGCATCGTGGTCGGGTTCATCGGCACCGCCATCCTTGTGCGCCCCCAGGACGGCGGCGTGGAGGTCGATCTGGTGGGTGCGCTCGTGCTCGTCGCGGCGTCGTGTATCTGGGCGGGCGGCTCCCTGTTCGCGCGGCGCGCCGAGTCGCCGGCGCATCCCTTGGTCGCCAGCGGGATGCAGATGGTCACCGGTGCCGCGGTGATCTTCGCGGTCGCGAGCATCGGCGGGGAGTGGGGGCGCGTGCAGCTCGACGACGTCTCGCGCTCGTCAGTGCTGGCGTTGCTGTATCTGATCCTCATCGGTTCGCTGGTCGGGTACACCTCGTACTCCTGGCTGATCCGCAACGCGAAGACGTCCACGGTCGCGACCTACGCGTACGTGAACCCGCTCGTCGCCGTCATCCTCGGCGCGCTGATCCTCGACGAGCGCGTCACGACCACGACCCTGGTCGGCGGCGCGGTGATCCTGGGATCGGTTGCGTTGATCGTTGCGTCGGGTGCTCGCGAAGCGAAACTCGTCGCGGACGCCCCGGAGCCGGTCGGCGTCGAGCGTGCCTAGGTGAGACCCGACGGCGGTGCTTCCTTCGGCCCCCGCTGACTCCGTTCGAAGTCCTCGTCTTCGAGGATCAGGAAGTCCACCTTCTTCCCGCCGACCAGATGCTCGTCGATGATGCGCTCGACGTCGTCGACCGTTACTCCGCCGTACCAGACGTCGTCCGGTGCGACGTACACGCTCGGTCCGGCAAGGCAGGGCTCCAAGCAGCCTGTCGCGACCACCTTGAAGTCGAAAAGGTTCTTCTCGCCCTGCACGTCGCGGAAGGTCTGCAGCACTTCGGCGCTTCCGTTGGTGATGCAGGATCCACGCGGATGGCCGGGCGGGCGCTCGTTCGTGCACACGAAGACGTACCGGTCCGGCTTCATCGCGGGTCATCGTACCCACGCCGGTAGGATTGCGCGCACGATGGATCTGGGACTGAAGGGACGAGCCGCGGCGGTTGCGGCCGCGAGCAAGGGGCTCGGACGCGCGTGTGCGCTGGAGCTCGCCCGAGAAGGATGCGACGTCGCGATCTGCGCGCGCGGTGCCGACGCGCTGGCGGCAACCGCCGCCGAGATCGAGGCGCTGGGCGTGCGCGTCAGCGCGGTCGCGTGCGATCTCACCGAACCGGGCGCGGCCGAGCGGTTCGTCGACGGCGCAGCGGAAGCGTTCGGTCGCCTGGACATCGTCGTGACCAACGTCGGCGGTCCTCCCAGCGGCGCGCCGTTGGACTTCTCCGGCGACGACTACCGGCGAACCTTGGAGCAGAACCTGCTGGTCGCGGTGCGCATGTCGCACGCCGCGATCCCGCACCTGCGCGCCGGCGGGTACGGCCGGATCGTGAACATCACCAGCCAGGCGGTGAAGGAACCGATCGATGGGCTCATCCTCGGCAACACCGCGCGCGCGGCGGTCGCCGGCTTCGCCAAGACGCTGGCGAACGAGCTGGCATCCGAAGGGATCACGGTCAACACCGCCGCCCCCGGCGTGCACCGCACCGACCGGATCCTCGAGCTGACCGCACAGATGTCGGCGCGCGCCGGCATCGCGCAAGAAGAGGCGCTGAAGAACCTCGGCGCGGGGTCGCGCATGGGACGCATCGGGGAACCGGAGGAGTTCGCCGCGCTGGTTGCCTTCCTCGCCAGCGAGCGCGCCTCCTACATCACCGGAACGACGATCGTGGTGGACGGCGGAGCGACGCGCTCGCTGATGTGATCAACGGGTGAGGTCGCGCGTCGCGAAGCGACGGACGGCGTATACCCCCGCAGCGGCCGCCAGCGCGACCAATACCAGGCTGTCGGCCAGGAACGGTTCGTGGTTCACGGCGCGCACGGCCGCGAAGTAGTGGAACGGCGTGAAGAAGCGCATCCAGTAGGTGCTGTCGAACAGCAACGACACGAAGTTGATGAAGAACGTGCCGACGACGATGCCGACCGACAGGCCCAGTGCGCGCGAGCGCAGGTGGGCGCCGGCGAAGATGGCGAGCGCGATCATCGAGAACGTCGCGAACAGCAACCATTGCAACCCGAACGCGGTGAGGATGTCGCCGATCGAAAGGGCACGAACGCCGCGCACATTCTGGCGCGAGATCAGCATCCCGATGAGGCCGCCGGCTTCGACGATCGTCAGGATCACCAGCGACGCCAGGGCGCGTGAGGTGAGGTAGGAGCGTCGCCGTACCGGCCGCGAGAGGATGAGGTCGAGCGTGCCGCGCTCGAGCTCGGTCGCGCCGGACCCGGTCGAGACGACGAACGCGCCGACGGTCAGCAGCGCCAGCACGACCGGGTGCACCATCCCCGAGGAGAGCCATCCTTGCGGGCGGAGGAAGTCGGCCGAGCCTCCCGTGATCGCCGAGATCGCCCGGGGAGGGTTGGTGAAGAACGACGGCAGCGGCTCGCCGGGCTTACCCAGGAACGACGCCGATGAGAACATGATCACCCAGTAGAAGAGCCCGAGCCCGACCGCGAGGATCAATGCCGTCCGGACGTTGTGGCGCAGCGCATGCCTGAATGCGGGCCCGTTCATCGCTCACCATAGATGTCGAAGAACGCGTCGGCCAGCGACTCGGGCTCGGCCAGGAACTCCAGCACCTCGGCGCGGGCCAGCGAGCGGATCAACGGACCCATGTCGCCTCGGAACTCGAACCTCATGTGCAGCTCACCGGTGCGCACGAGGTGCGTCACGCCTTCCAGCTCCAGCAGATCCGCCGGCGGTTGCCCGCTGAGCGTCAGCGTGCAATGACGGACCCGCTCGCCGGTCAGGTCCTTGGCGGATCCGACCTGCACCAGGCGCCCCTTCTTCACGACGCCGACGCGGTCGGTCGCAAGCTCCACCTCGCTGAGGATGTGCGAGGACATGAAAACGGTGCCGCCTCGCGCCTTGTGCTCGCGCGTAAGACCGACGAAGCGATCCTGCATCAGCGGGTCGAGTCCCTCGGTGGGTTCGTCGAGCACGACCAGCTCCGGCTCGTGCTGGAAGGCCTGGATGAGGCCGATCTTCTGACGCATCCCGCGTGAGTAATGGCGGACCTGGCGATCGAGGTCGGCGTTGGACAGCTCGAACCGATCGCGTAGCTGCTCGCGCATCGTGGGGGAGTGCGGGTGCAGCGCGCCGAGGTAGTCGAGGACGTCGCGTCCGGTCATCGCGGGCCACAGCCCGAACTCGCCGGGGAGGTAGCCGATGTTGTCGAGGATCGCGATCAGATCGGTGCGTACGTCCTTGCCGAACACGCGCAGCTCACCGGCGCTGGGGGTGATGAATCCAAGGAGGCATCTGATCGTGGTCGTCTTGCCGGCGCCGTTGGGTCCGAGATAGCCGAAGGCCTCGCCCTGCTCGACGGTCAGCGACACATCGGAAACGGCTGCGACCGAACCGTAGTTCTTCTTGAGGTTGGAGATCTCGATGATCGACATGGGTGAGACGCCGGTTGATAAGGCGCGCCCGATACTACCGGCGCGCCCTGCTTGGATAGCATCGCGCTGTGGACACTTCGTCGCCGATCCCGCCCGCGCGCCCCCTCTCACCGGGCTTGCGCGAGTCCATCGCGCGCGCTCTCGGCGAGCACCAGCGAACCATCGTCGACGTTCCCGAGCGTCGCAAGGCCGCCGTCTTGATCATGCTGTTCGAGCGCAACGGCGAGCCGTGGGTCGTTCTGACGCGGCGCACCGACACCGTTTCGACCCACAAGGGCGAGATCAGCTTCCCCGGCGGCGCGCACGACGACGTCGATCCCGATACCTGGGTCACCGCGGTCCGCGAGTCTGAGGAGGAGCTTGGGGTCGACCCGGCGGGACTCACGATGTTGGGCGCGATGGACGACTACCCCACGTTCTCCAGCGGCTTCATCGTGTCGCCCTACGTTGCCGCGGTGGAACCTCAGGATTGGGTCCCCCACGACGCCGAGATCGCTGAGGTCATCGAGCTCCCGTTGCGCCGTCTCGCCGAGCTGGCGCGCATGGAGGTCTGGGAGCGCGAGGGGGTGCGGTTCCCGATGCACATCTTCGACGTCGATGGCCACTACGTCTGGGGGGTCACCGCCTTCATCATGCGACGGTTCCTGGACATCGTGGGCCCCTCCCTCGGGCTCCAAGACGGTTGAAATCCAGGATCCGGGCCCACACAACACAGGGCGTTCCGGAACGAGCTCCGCGCGGAAGGCGCGCCGG
>JBKJXT010000134.1:0-4666 GCA_046716205.1 Actinomycetota bacterium | reverse complement strand
CGATGATCTCGACCACGTCGGAGTGCAGTGAGTCGGTCGTATAGATCGGCGCGGAACAGCCCTCGACGTAGTGAACGTACGCGCCCTCGTCCACGATGATCAGCGTGCGCTCGAACTGGCCCATGTTCTCCTTGTTGATGCGGAAGTAGGCCTGGAGCGGGATGTCGACGCTGACGCCGGGCGGGACGTAGATAAACGAACCCCCCGACCACACGGCCGAATTGAGGGCGGCGAACTTGTTGTCATTGGGCGGGATGATCGTGCCGAAGTACTTGCGGACGAGGTCGGGGTGCTCGCGGAGAGCGGTGTCCATGTCGGAGAAGAAGACACCCTTGTCCTCGAGGTCCTTACGGACTGAGTGGTAAACAACTTCACTTTCGTATTGCGCCGTCACGCCACCAAGCAGCGCGCTGCGCTCGGCTTCGGGTACGCCAAGCTTCACATAGGTGTTCTTGATGTCGTCGGGGAGGTCGTCCCAGGACTTCACCTGCTCCGCGAGCGGCTTGATGTAGTAGTAGATGTTGTCGAAGTCGATCTCGCTGAGGTCCGAGCCCCAGTTCGGCATGGGACGGCGCACGAAATGCTCGTAGGACTTCAAGCGGAACTTGGTCATCCACTCGGGCTCGTTCTTGCCCCGGCTGATGTCCTCAACTACCTCGCGCGAGATCCCGCGCTTGGGCTCGTTGATGCTCGTCGAGGTGTCGTGCCACCCATACCGGTAGCCCTTGCCAAGATCGAGATCCTGCGGCTTGGTCGCCATACTGAAAGCATCTCCCCGAACAGTCGGATTCGATTTCCTAGTCTAGCAGGCGGAATTACCCACACCAACCCGCTTTCGGGGCCCTGACCAGGGATTTCGATGCTCTCAGCGCTGGCGCGCGAGCTTCAAGCCGCCGGAGAGCTGGCCGCCGAAGACGACGACCGAACGCCCGGAGGGCTCGATGGTGACACCGAGGAAATCGCCGAGCTCCCGTCCGGTGTCGCAGATGACGCCGGCGGTGCAGATCGGACCTTTCTTCCCCGGCCCGACCACGACCGGCGCGGAGTAGGTCCGGCCCCCGTCGAGGGACTCGACGTAGCGTGCCGTCCAGACAGACGACGCCGGCGCGTCGTCGGAGGTGTAACTGCGCGAGATGTTCGCCGCGTAGTAGGCGATCGCGACCTTGCCCTTGCGCGCCTCGATCCATGGGAACACGGTGTTGGCGGACCCGCTCACCGTTCTTGGCCTGCTCCATGTCCGGCCGCGGTCGCGGGACACCGCGACCTTGGTTCCCTTGAACAACGAGTCGGCCCACGCGGCATACACGTTGTTGCCGTCGATCGCGATCGAGGGGATCGAGCCCTGAACGTCTTCCGCGATGACCTTCGAGCGCCACGTCGTTCCTTCGTCGAAGGAGTACGCGATCGACAGGATGCCGAGATCCTCCCAGACGAAGGCGACGTACTTGCCGCTGGAAACCAGTCGGGACGTGGAGCCTTTGGCCTGCAACAGCGCCGGTGCCGGCGTCACGAAGTCCCATGTCGTTCCGGAGTCTTTCGACCGCGCCATCATCACCTGCTGCGGCGGCTGGATCAGCGCCGAGAGCGCGTACAGGGTGTCGTTGCCGTTCGCGGCGCGCTCGCCCAGCGCGATCCACTGACGGTCGGACGCGGTCGGGGTGTTGAGCACCGATGCAAGCGTCCAGGACTTGCCCAGATCGTCGGAGCGAAGCAGCGTGCTGGAGCCAAGCCACAGATCGAAGTAGTAGAGACGGTTGCCGCGGATCGCGAAGTCGGAGTCGAACCCGCCGGGCGCGAGCCCGCCGGGGAGCCCGAAGCTCATCTTCGAGAACGACGAGCCCCTGTTGGTCGAGCGGTACAGCACCGTGGGCGGCGCCGCGACGTAGATCGCTCCGTTGGGCGCGACCCACACGCCGGGCTCGGTCGCGTCGGCGCCATCGGAGTCGACGGTGCGCCACGACGAGAACGAGAGAACGGCGGCGCCACTGGGCACGACCATCGCGATGGATACGGCTGCGCAGGCGAGCATGACCGCTCCGGCGCGCGCGAATCTCGATCGCATCCCCACGGCTGTTCAACGAGGCTTCAGGCTCGAGGTTGCACCAGGTGCCCGAGATATCCGGATATGTGCCCGAGAAAGAGGAGGCGGGGGCGGGCGCATGCCCGTCCCCGCCGGTCTTGCGTCCTGCCTACTTCTCGATCGGGACCCCGACCAGCGAACCCCACTCCGTCCAACTGCCGTCGTAGTTCCGCACGTTCTGGTAACCCAGCAACTCGTGCAGCACGAACCACGTCAGCGCGCTGCGCTCGCCGATGCGGCAGTAGGCCACGATCTCCTTGTCGGGCGTGATGCCGATCCCGTCGTAGAGCGCCTTGAGCTCCTCGGGCGGCAGGAACTGTCCCGTCTCTGCGTTCACGTTCTTGCCCCACGGGATGTTCTGCGCGCCTGGGATGTGACCTGGCTTCTGCGATTGCTCCTGCGGCAGGTGCGCCGGAGCCAGCAGCTCACCGCGGAACTCCTCCGGCGAACGCACGTCCACCAAACCGAAGGACGCGTTGCCCAGCACCGTGGTCTGGATGAAGTCACGGAACGCGCGGATCTGATGGTCCGCGCCGGCCACCTTGTAACCCGACGCCTGCTCGATCTTGGGCGGGTCCTGGGTCAGCTCGCGTCCTTCGAGCTCCCACTTCTTGCGGCCGCCGTCAAGCAGTTTCACGTTCTGGTGTCCGTAGTAGCGGTAGTACCAGTACGCGTAGGAGGCGAACCAGTTGTTGTTGCCGCCGTAGAGCACCACGAGTTTGGCGTTATCGACGCCGATCGCGTCGTTGAGCTTCTCGAACCCGGCGGCGTCGATGAAGTCGCGCCGCACGGGGTCCTGCAGGTCGCTCCGCCAGTTGAGCCCGATCGAGTTGCGGATGTGTCGACGCTCATAGGCCTCGGTGTCCTCGTCAACCTCGACGATGCGCACATCGGGGTTATCGAGGTTCTCCGCCACCCAGTCCGTCGATACCAGAACGTCCTTCGCGTAGCCGCTCATGCGCGCCCCTTTCTTCGGTCGCCGCTGCGACCCGTTGCCCTGCTCCAAGCCTCACCCAACGCTATCCCTCGCAAGTAACTAATGCAAGCCCTATTTTTACCGCGTGGACGGTGTTTACTATGCGCTGCCTGCGCCTCTGGCGGTGGGTGTTACCCTTCGCGCCCGTATGAGCGGCCACAGCGTGTCCGGCCAGGACCGGGTCCTGGAGCTCTTCTTGTCTTTCTGGGCGGCGCGCGCACTCATGGCCGCGGTCGAGCTGGACCTCTTCGACCTGCTGGGGCGCGAGGGGCTCCCCCTGGCCGAGATCCGCTCTCGCCTGGCGCTCGCAGAGCGACCCGCGCGCGGGCTGCTCGATACCTGCGTCGCGGCGGGCTTGCTGTCGCGCGAAGGCGATCGCTACCGCTCCACCGACGACGCGATGCTGTACCTGTCTCGGGTGAGCGAGTACTCGGTCCGCAACTACGTGCTCGACGAGCGCTGGTGCTGGGGAGGGTGGGGACGCCTGGTCGAGTCGTTGAAGACCGACGCGCCGACGCTCGAGCAGGACCAGACCGGCTACCGCGTCGCCTCAGAGGACTTCCTGCTGGACTTCCTGCACGGGCACACGCTCGCGATGGCGGAGCGCCTCGCCGAGCTGGTCGATCTCTCGGGTGTGCGCTCCATCATGGACGTCGGTGGGGGAAGCGGTGCTGCCTCGATCGCACTGGCGCGCGCGGTGCCGTCACTGCGTTCCACGGTGATCGATCTGCCGGAGGTCTGTGCGCGGACGGCTCAGCACATCGCCGACGCTCATCTGTCCGATCGCATCGGCACGCATCCCGCGAACATCTTCATCGACGCCTTGCCACAGGGGTGCGACGGCGCGATCATCTGCAACTTCCTGCACGATTTCTCGGAGGCGAAAGCGCGCACCATCCTGTCGCGGGTGGCCGCGGCACTCCCCGCCGGCGCGAAGCTCGTCGTGATGGAGATGGCGCCCAACGACGATCGCAGCGCGCCGCTGATCACGGTCGCGTTCTCGCTGACGATGCTGGTGAACACCGAAGGCGGCGATGCCTACACCGTGCCGCAGTACCGAGCGTGGCTCGACGACGCGGGGTTCGAGGTACAGCGCGTCGTCCCACTCGGCGGGCGCATCGTGACGACGGCGATCGAAGCGATCAAGCGGTAGCGGGGTCTTCCTAGAACATCCCCATCGCCATCTTGGCTTCTTCGCTCATGCGCTCGGGCGTCCAGGGCGGCGTGAAGGTCATCGTCGACTCGACGTTGACGATCCCGGGGATCGTGGTGAGGATCTGCTGCATCTGCTGCTCGATCAGCGGGCCCACGGGGCAGCCCATCGAGGTGAGCGTGTAGGTGACCTTCACCGCTTCGTCCTCGACCTCGACGTCGTAGATGAGTCCCAGATCGACGATGTTGATCCCCAACTCGGGGTCGATGACGACCTTCAGGGCTTCGGTGACCTGCTCGGCGGTTGGCGCCTCGCCTTCGACGTCTGCGCGCGGCTGGGGGCGTCCGGTGTCTTCATTAATACTTTGCTCCTATGTCACGCCGCGGCCGGTTGCAAGCCGGCCGAGGTCCGGAGGGTGTCTTTGGTCATCGTGTCGAACACCTTCCTAGCTATGTGT
>JBKJXT010000133.1:0-5577 GCA_046716205.1 Actinomycetota bacterium | reverse complement strand
CCCATGGTCAGGTTCCACTCGAACCGCTGTGGCGGTGTGTCGGGCGCGGCGACCCGATCTGCCGGCAGGATCGCGATACGACCGGACCGCTCGACCTGCGGAAGCCGGGCCACGTCCTGCAGGATCGACGCATCGACGTCGCCGGTGATCTGGACCTCGCTGTCGTAGGCGACGCTGTCGACGAGCAGGCGGCTGTAGACCGAATCGGTTCGCCGGGCCCCCGCCGCCGCGGTAAAGACCGCGCCCACCGCGATCGCGACGAGGACGGCGAGTGCGATCACCGAGCGCCAGCGCGCGCGCAAACCGGCGCGTGCAACCGTCCACACCGGGATCATCATTCGGCCCTCAGCACGACCGCAGCTTGGGTGCGCGCCGCCGCACGGCCGGGCACCACCGCCAGCACGTTGGCGAGCAACAGGGCCGCCGGAAGGATGATCGCGATGAACCACACCGGCATGACCGGAACCGCAACGACCCCGAACTGGTCGGCGATCGCCTGCCATCCCCAACGTCCCAGCGCGATCCCCGCCGGCACACCGACGAGCACGCTGAGCATGACCATCGCGCTCGCCTGCCAGGCGATCGCTCCCCTGATCTGACGATCCACGAAGCCGAGCGTCTTAAGCAGCGCAAGGTCGCGACGTCGGCGGCGGATACCTGTGACGAGAACGTGCGCGAGCGCTGCAAGCGCCATCAAGCCGAAGATCGCCGTCAGCGCGATGGGGAGGGTGGTGATCCGCTCGAGGGTGACGAGGTCGGCGCGACTCGTCCGGACGAAGGTTTCGAAGCCCTTGTCCTCGAGTGCGGTCCTGGCCGCCGCGAGGTCGGTGCCCTTCTTGAACCGAACGAAGCAACATCCACCGCTGTCGTCGGTGAAGGCCCGGACCCCTTCCAGGGCCATAACCGCTCCTTCGCCGGGCTCGATGGCAGCCCAGGGCAACGGCGGGATCGCGGCGGTGCCGACGATGTGAGCACGCTGGCTAACGCGATGCTCCTCGCCATCGTCCCCCACAGGGTGGAAGAACTCGATCTGATCTCCTATCCGCAGCCCGACGCGACGCAGCGTTGCGGGACCTACGGCGATCTCGGGAAGTCCGTCCACCAGACCGGGCCCCGGCGCGCGCCCTCGGATGATCGCGAACCCGATCGGGTCGGCACTCCGGAGGGCAACGAGGAACGAGTCGATGCCCTTGATGTTGATGTTGAGCCCGGTGCCTTCCGCCGTGGCGTCCATGAACGGGAACGCGCGCAGGAGCCGGTGGTTCTCATCCTGGCTCTCGGGAGCCGCCTGACGATTATCCTCGTCGTTCGGGATGATCGCGTCGTAGGTCAGCCCGCCGAGCGCCGGGGTGTCGATGAGGTTCACCAGGCTGGAGCCGGCGACCAGCGTCGCGGTCATCGCCGCGATGCCGATCGCGACCGAGAGGATGGTCGAGCGCACCGGAACGGCCGTGCGTCCTCGGCCTCGCTCAAGCGCCATCCGCAGCCCGGCCGCAACGACCGCCGATCGCGAGCCGGCCCACGAGGCGATCCGGGACGGCCTCTCGCCCAGATCTTCCCGGTCGGCGAGCCCGGCCAGACGGGCAGCACGGAACGCCGGCCACAGCGCAACAGCAAGCAAGGAGACCACCAACAAGGCGACCCCGGTACCGATCACGGTTCCGTCGAAGGCGAAGCCCGGGTCCGGCTCCGCGATGCGTGCGGCGCCGATGGGTGTGAGCGGCGAAATCATGAACGCGATCGCGACGGCGATCGGCGCGCTCAGGAGTCCCACGGCAGCTGCCCGGATGAAGCCAAGCGCGAACAGTTCATTGCGCGTCACGCCCATGCCTCGAAGGACGGGAAAATCGGACGCATCGAGGCTGATCTGTCGAGCCAGTGTCTGACCGATGATCGCCAGCCCTGCGATCGCGACGAACAAGGCGACGAGCCAGAACGCGGCGGCGTACAGCCCCATCGTCTTCTGGACCCCACTGCGCACGACGGGTTCGATCATCGGGACGTCGATCTCGAAGTCCGACTCAACCTTCTGCTTGAACGCATACGCGGCGGACGCGCCGCCGTGCAGATGCACGCCGAGGCTGGAGAGGTCCGGGATGTTGGGGATCATCTCCTGGTACTTCTCGAACAGCGCCGGCGTGACGCGGAAGGACATGAACACGATCTGTCCGACGGCTTCGAACTCCCCGGGCGCCGCTTCGATCCCGACGACCGTGACCGCGACGCGTTCAACCGACTTCCTCGTCTCGGGATCGAACCCGACGCCGGCCACGATCTCATCGCCCACACGGATGTCATGGCGCTCCGCGAGGCCCCACGGAACCATCACCTCGTTCACCGCGGACCGATCGGCGAAGCGTCCGGCGAGGATCTTCGCTCGATCGGTCTCGTAGCCCGCCCGCCCGGAAGGGTCCACCGAGATGAACGAATCCGGGAACGCGAGCACCCGATCGGGACGACCGCGGCGCGCAGGTAAGGTCATCTCCCCGCCGACGATCCGGATATCGACCCAGTCCTTGACCTCGGGCAGCGCCTTGATGGCCTGGACGTGGGCCTCCCAGTCCTGCTCGGCGCCGCCGCCGGTGACCGCGTGGAAGGCATCCTGCGCGCGAAGGAAACGCGGGTACGCGCTATTGGTACGGCGCGCGCCCGCCGCCGCGGCGATCGAGCAGCCGGCGGCGATGCCGGCGATCAGCGCGAGCGACACCCATGCGCGCCACTGCGCACGCATATCGGCGCGCAGACGCATCCAGACCGCGCTCACGGCGTATCTCCGGCGCGCATCCGCGCCGTCCCCTTGGTCATATCGCGGGCTACTCGCCCGGTGCAGACATCGCCGGCTCGGGCGTCCCGACCTCGCCGCCCAGCAGCTTGCCGTCCTGCATCGTCACGATGCGGTCGGCCGCCGATGCGACCTTGATGTCGTGGGTCACCAGCATGATCGTCTGACCATCCGCGTGGAGGCGCTTGAAGAGCTCAAGCACCTCGGCACCGCCGGCAGAGTCGAGCGAACCGGTCGGCTCATCCGCCAGGACGATCGTCGGTTTGTTCGCGAGTGCGCGCGCGATGGCGAGCCGCTGTCGCTGACCACCCGACAGCACGCCGGGCGCGTTCTTCGCCTTGTCGGCGAGGCCGAGCAGATCGAGCAGGTCGCGCGCGCGGGTCTCGGCCTGCTTGCGCTTGGAGCCCGCGATGATCGCCGGCAACGTGACGTTCTCCAACACGCTCATACCTTCCAGCAGGTTGAAGAACTGGAACACGATGCCGACGTGCTTGCGACGCATCCGCGCCAGCGCGTTCTCGTCCTTGTCGACGAGCGACTCGCCGGCGACGTAGATCTCGCCGTCGCTGGGCTTGTCGAGCCCGGCGATCAGGTTGAGCAACGTCGACTTCCCGCAGCCCGACGAGCCCATCACCGCGACGAACTCGCCGGCGCCGATACTCATGTCGACGCCGCGCAGCGCGCGTACCGGCACACCTTCGGACTCGTAGGTCTTCCGAAGATCTTTCGTGTCTACGACGTTTTCGCTCATCCGTTACCCCCACCTTCGACTTCGAGTGCTTCTATCCGATATGCGTTCACCAACGTGTCTCTGCCTTTCACCGTCGTCGGGTCGAGCTTCGTCGCGTTCTCCGGCGCGCTGGACAGGGCTTGGTAGGTGGCCTCGCTCAACACGACCTGACCTCCGGGGCGCGCCAGGTCTTGCAGCCGAGCCGACAGGTTCACCGTGTCGCCGACGAGCGTGTACTCCAGTCGCTCATCGCTGCCCAGCAATGCCGCCGCGACCTCGCCGGTGCACAAGCCGACGCCCAGACGGAACGGAGTGAGCGAAGACGCTTCCCAGTCCTTGTTGAGCACGTCCTGGCGCACGTGCATCTGGATCGCAGCCTCCAGAGCGCGATCGGCGTTGTCCTCCTGCGGGAACGGCGCGCCGAACACGGCCATCACGCCGTCGCCGGTGAACTGCATGACGGTACCGCCGTGCGAGAGGATCGCGTCGTTCAGCAGTTGCCGGTGCGCGTTCAGCTGGCCTGCGAGCTGCGTCGGATCCGTATGCTCGGCGATGCGCGAGTATCCGCGGACGTCGCTCATGAGCACGGTCACGATGAGACGTTCCGTATCGCCGACCTGCATGCCCTCGGCGCGCAGCTTCTCGGCGATGCCGCCGGGCAACAGTTTCTGCATCGTCTCGCCGACCTCTTCCGACGCGATGATCGCCGCGTGCAGGGACTGCAGTCGCTTGAGCGCGCCGCTGGTTCCGCTCGACGCGTCCTTGGCGAGTTGAAGGAAGAGCTCCTCGACATCGGAGGCAGCGGCAGCCGGCGTGGTGTTGCGCGCCGCCGCGATCGCCTTGATCGGCTTGCCTTCCGCGACCAGGCGCAACAGGTCTTCGTCTTGGGGCGAGAGGCCACCGGTGGCGACCGGGCGAACCATCGCCTCGATGATCTTGGGATCGAGCACGCTCTTGCCGGTCGCGACCGCGCGCACGGCGTGCGCGAGCTGGTCGCCTTCACCCACGCGATCCTTCAGCAGGTACGCGTAGCCCTCCGCACCTTCTGCCAGCAACGAGACCGCGTACTCCGGGTCGTCGTACTGCGACAGGATGACGGTGCCGGTGCCCGAGTAGCGCCGCCGGACCTCCTTGGCGGCGAGGATCCCCTCGGACGTGAAGTTCGGGGGCATGCGGATATCGGTCACCAAGACCTGCGGCGGAGGCATGCGCTCGCCGTGCTCGTCGCGCTCCACGGTCTTGAGCGCGTCGTAGTACTCGATGATCCCGTCGTAGTCGCTGGCGACCCCCACCACCTCGAGGTCCGGCTGCAGGTTCAACAGCGCGCGAACGCCCTCGCGGACGATGAGATTGTCGTCGGCGAGGAACACGGTGATCTTGTCGTCTGGCATCGTCAGTATTTGGCAGTGTCGGGCAGCTTCGGGCAAAGGGAGTATCCACCCGGTTTGGCTGTGGTGCCATCCTCCAAACGCAGGGTGCTGCCACTATCGCACGCGCCCGAGCCGGGGTGTAGCTTCGGCGTCGAGGTTGGAAAGAGATGGTGACGACCGAGTCCTTGTCCCGCCGCTGGACCTGGCGGCGGCTTCTGCGATGGGCCGGTATCGCGGACTTCGGCGTGATGGCGGTGGCCGGGCTCGTCCTGCGGGACAAGGAGGCGCTGGCGTTCGCCGGGATCATCGGGGTGGCGCTGCTGCTCCTGCGGTTCCGGGGCGGGCTGGCCGGGGCAGTGGTGTTGGGGGTCCTTTGTGCGGATGCGGCGGTCTTCATGGTGCCGGCCTTCGCCTCGAACGCGGCCAACCGGGATGGATTGGCCTCGATCCTTATCCCGGCGTCGCTGGGGGTCATCTCGCTCACGGGGGTGGCAGCCGCGGTGGGATCGCTGTCGAAGAAGCATCCGTCAGGAGCGGGACGCGTCGCGGGGCTGATCCCCCAGGTCGCGCTCGCGACGTTCGTTCTGTCGGTGATCGCCGCGATCGTGCAGCAGCGCGGCGAGCCGGCGAACGTGGCGCAGCCCGGCGACGTCAACGTCGAGATCGGCAACGTCGCGTACGAGCCTGACCGGTTG
>JBKJXT010000132.1:0-7023 GCA_046716205.1 Actinomycetota bacterium | reverse complement strand
GACACCATGGATGTTCCCTGCAGGACGCAGCGGTAATCGCGGTTGATGCTGGGGCAGGTTGAGGGCGTGGCGGCCGGACCCCAGTCGAGGGTCTGCAGCGGTACGCGGGCGGAGTCATCGGGCCACGCCAGCGCGGCGTTGGCCGGCAGCATCGTCATCACGTCCGACGGCGCCAGCAGGTCGGGCTTGAGGCCAAGCGACAGTGTCGGACCGCGGCCACTGGTCGGCGATAGGCGGGAGTCTGGGCCGTACGCCGCGCCGACGGTGATGACGCTGGGGAGGGCGCTGACCCCGAAGATCGTCTGCGTGGGCAACGGGACGATCGTGTCGCCCTGCTTGCGGGTGAAGTCGCCCGACGGCGCGACGACCGCGATGCCTGCGTCGTCGAGCTTGGCGAGCGAGGTGGTCACCGATCGCCATTCGAGCCACGACGACACGTAGCGCTCGATGGCCTCACGCTGGCGGAGGTTGGCGTTGGCGAAGATGCGATCGCGCAGCTCCCGGCCCAGCGGGATCCCGGCGACGGCGCCGTCGGTCGGCGCCCGGGTCGTCAGCAACGCTTCGATCAGCATGGGGAGTCCCTTGCCGAACTTGCCGAAGTCCAGGTGACCGGCGACGTCGGGGATCGGGTCGAGCGCCGCGTTCGGCGGGAACGCAAGCAGAACCGCGTCGAACTCGCCTGCGTTGGTCGCCGCGGAGGTCAGCGCGCTCGCGAGGGCGTTCATGTCCAGCAGGGTCCAGGTCTGGTCGAAGGCGCGCACGACCCTCGAGGTGATGCGCGCGTTCGGCATCAGCTGCAGGATCGTCGAGGCTGCGACGGTGCCGTAGCCGTGGGTGTCGGTCAGGCCGCTGCCGACGATGCGGCTCTGCAGCGCGGACGGGAACAGCGAGCGCTGCACGCCGGTGCCGATCATCAGGATCCGAGGGCTGGCTTGGGGGACCGCGGCCTTGATGGAGGCGGTGCGGACGGTGGTGACGAGCGAACCGGTACCGCTGGCGTCCACGTTGGAGGACAGGTGCTGGCTCGCGATGCCGGGCGCGCCCGCGTTCGCCACCTCGGCGCTGAGCGCTCCGGAAATGATCGCAAGGACCACCAACATCCGGCGGATGCGGGCTCGACGACGCGCAGGCTGAAGCGAAGACATGGATTGGACCTCCCGAGCGGCGCATGTCGCGCGCCTGCTCCCCGACTAAGGACTTCCCTCGCTGCTCCAAACGAGGCCACACCGCGAGGCTCGACGGCTAGAAATGACTATCTCGGGGTGGTTTTCTGTCCGGCTGGTATCGTGCGGACATGGCGCGGATGCGGGTCGGAGTGCTGGTCAGCGGTACCGGAACATTGCTCCAGGCCATCCTCGACGGTCAGGACGACTCCTATGAGGTCGCCGTCGTCGTCAGTGACCGGCCGGGTATCCAGGGCCTCGCTCGCGCACAGGCGGCGGGGGTCGAGGTGCTGGTGATCGACTTCGCCGTCTACGGCAAGGAGCGCCGGCCGGAGTTCTCATCCCAGGTGGCCGGGGCGCTGCGTGACCGGGGGTGCGAGCTCGCGTGCAGCGCCGGCTTCATGCGGATCCTGTCGCCGAACTTCTTCGAGATCCTCGGCGCGCCATACATCAACTCACACCCCGCATTACTGCCGTCATTCCCCGGCGCGCACGGCGTGCGCGATGCCCTGAACTACGGGGTGAAGGTGAGCGGCACGACGATCATCCTCGCCGACGTCAGCACCGACGGTGGCCCGGTGATCGCGCAGGAGGCGGTGCGCGTCGAGCCCGACGACACCGAACAGACGCTGCACGAGCGCATCAAGGCGGTCGAGCAACGCCTGTATCCAGAGGTGATCCGGCTGTTCGCCGCGGGACGCGTGAAGGTCGAGGGACGGCGCGTGCACGTCCTGCCGCCCCGGTAACGGGGTGCGACGCCCCAGTGGCGCGGGATAGGGTAGAGCTATGGCCGACCTGATCCCGATCCGAACCGTTCTGGCGTCCGTCTCGGACCGTACCGGGCTCACCGAACTCTGCCGGACCCTCGTCGAGCAAGGCGCGAGGATCATCGCGACCGACTCCACCGCGCGCCACCTCACCGAGGCGGGGGTGCCCACGACCTCCGTCGCCGAGGTGACCGGGTTCCCGGAGATGCTCCACGGGCGCGTGAAGACCCTGCACCCGCACATCCACGGCGGGATCCTCGCCAACCGCGACCTGCCGGCGCACATGCAACAGCTCGCCGACGCCGGGATCGACGCGATCGATCTGGTCATCTGCAACCTGTATCCCTTCCGCGAGGCGGTCGCCGCCGACAAGTCGTGGACCGAGGTGATCGAGCAGATCGACATCGGCGGACCGACGCTGGTGCGCGCGGCCGCGAAGAACCTCGCCGGGGTCGGGATCCTGGTGAACCCGGCGCGCTACGAAGCCGTGCTCGCCGAGCTCGCTGAGCAAGGCGGGCTGACCGCAGCGACGCGCGGGTCACTCGCCGCCGAGGCCTTCGGCATGATCGCGGCCTACGACGCCGCGATCGCGGCGTGGATGCACCGTGACGTGGAGTTCCCGCCGCGGATCGCGATCGCGCTGGAGCGCAGCGGCGAGCTGTTGCGCTACGGAGAGAACCCGCATCAGCGCGGCGCGCTCTACGTCGAGCAGGACGCCGCCTCCGGGTCGCTGGCGCGCGCTACGCAGCTACACGGCAAGGAGCTCTCGTTCAACAACTACCTCGACCTCGACGCCGCGCTGGGCGCAGCGATGGACTTCGAGGACCCCTGCTGCGCGATCGTCAAGCACGCGATCCCGTGCGGGCTCGCGATCGGCGCCGACGTCGTCACCGCCTACGAGCGGGCGCTCGACTGCGACCGCCTCAGCGCGTTCGGCAGCGTCGTGGCGTTCAATCGCGCGGTCGACGCCGCCGCGGCGCGCGCGATGGCCGAGATCTTCACGGAGTGCATCGTGGCGCCGGGCTTCGACGATGAGGCGGTGCAGATCCTCACCGCGAAGAAGAATTTGCGCTTGCTGCTGCTCGACGGCGCACCGCCGCGCCAGGCGGCCTTCCGGCGCATCAGCGGCGGCTTCCTCGTGCAGGATCCCGACGAGGCGCCGGACGCGCGCGAAGGCATGCAGGTCGTCACGAAGGCGCAACCCACAGAAGAGCAGTGGCGAGAGCTGTTGTTCGCGTGGCGCGCCTGCAAGCATGTGCGCTCCAACGCGATCGTCCTGGCGCGCGACGGCGCGACGGTCGGTATCGGCGGCGGTCAGGTCAGTCGCGTCGACGCGGCCGAGATCGCCGCGCGCAAGGCGGGGGACCGCGCCAAGGGCTCCGTCATGGCCAGCGACGCGTACTTCCCCTTCCGCGATGGGCTCGACGCCGGCGCGAACGCGGGTGTTGCGGCGGTCATCCAGCCCGGCGGCTCGATGCGCGACGAGGAGGTGATCGCCGCGGCCGACGAGCACGGGATCCCGATGGTCTTCACCGGCGTGCGGCATTTCCGTCATGGCTAGCGCGCGCATCATCGACGGCAAGGCGATCGCGCAGCAGGTGCGCGCCGAGATCGCCGAGCGCGTGCAGCGCGCCGGGCTCACGCCCGGTTTCGTCGACCTGCTGGTCGGCGACGATGCGGCGTCGGTGCAGTACGTGGGGATGAAGAACAAAGCAGCCGCGTCGGTCGGGATGACCTTCTTCGACCGCCGCCTGCCCGCCGACGCCCCCCAGGATGCGATCGTCGCCGCGATCGAGGAGATGAACCTCGACCCGGCGATCCACGGGATCATGGTGCAGCTGCCGCTGCCGCGCGAGAACTCCGCCGATCCCTTCGCGGTCGTGTCGGCGATCGACCCTGCCAAGGACGTCGACGGTCTGAGCCCGATGACGCAGGGGTTGCTCGCCATGGGCCGTCCGGCGTTCGCGCCCGCGACGCCGCTGGGCGTCGTCGAGTTGCTGCATCGCAGCCAGATCCCCGTGGAGGGCGCGCACGTGGTGGTGATCGGCCGCTCGATGATCCTCGGCCGGCCGTTATCGACGATGCTGTCGCAGAAGGCGCCGGGACTCAACGCCACGGTGACGCTGTGTCACACCGGGACCAAGGACGTCGGCGAACACACCCGGCGCGCCGACATCGTGGTGGCCGCCGCGGGATCCGCGAACTCGGTGACCGCCGACATGGTTAAGCCCGGCGCGGTCGTGATCGACTGCGGCACGAACAAGCTGCCCGACGGGCGCACGGTGGGCGACGTCGACTTCGAGGCGGTGCGAGAGGTGGCCGGCGCGATCACGCCCGTGCCGGGCGGCGCCGGCCCGATGACGGTTGCGATGTTGATGTACAACGTCGCGCGCGCCGCCGGCTGCTGAGATAGGCGCGCCTAGTCGAGGTCTCCGGCTTCGATCCGCTTGAGCCGGCGCTCCCGGATCAGCGTCGATGCCTCGACCAGTTGATGCAGGGCTTCCGGTTCGTGCAACGCTTGAGCGAGCACGCCGGTGAGGTCGCGCTGGCTGACGATGCCGACGACCTTGCCGTGCTCAACGATCGGGAGGTGACGGATCCACTTCGTCGCCATGATGTTGGCGGCGTCCTTGAGACTCGTCTGCGGCCCGGCGGTGATGAGATCGGTGGCCATCACGTCCTTGAGCGGCACTTCGCGCGGGTCTTGCCCATGCGCGATCGCGCGCAGGAGATCACGCTCGGTCACGATGCCCAACAGGTTCTCCCCGTCCATGACCAGCAGCGATCCTGTCTGTGCGTTCCACATGCGAGCAGCGGCGTCGGACAGGGAATCCGTCGCTGCATCGGTCACCGTCGCTTTGGTCATGATCTCTGAGATCTTCATCCGCTACCCACGCTCCTCGATGGCGACGTACCGGCGGCCGCGCGGGCCGATGTATTCGGACTCGGGTCTCATGATGCGGTTGTCCGCGTACTGCTCGCGGACGTGTGCCGTCCAGCCCGCCACGCGCGAACAGGCGAAGATCGGCGTGAAGAGGTCGGTGGGGATACCAAGTGCGTGATACACGCTCGCTGCGTAGAAGTCGACGTTGGGATACAGGCCTTTCTCGGCCATCACGGTCTCTTCGATCTTGCGCGAGATGTCGTACCACTTCGGCTCGCCGGTCTGGTCGCCCAGCTGCTCGGAGAGCTTGCGCAGCCACGTCGCGCGGGGATCCTCTGTCTTGTTGACGGGGTGCCCGAAGCCCATGATCTTCTCGTGCTTGGCGAGCTTCTGCTTGATGAACTCCTCCGCGCGCGCCGGCTGATCGATCTCGACCATCATCTTCATCACCTGTTCGTTCGCGCCGCCGTGCAGTGGTCCCTTCAGCGCCGCGATAGCCGCGGTCGTCGCCGAGTGGATGTCCGCGAGCGTCGAGGCGACCACCCGCGCCGTGAACGTCGAGGCGTTCATCGTGTGGTCGGCGTGCAGGACCAGGCACATGTCGAGGACGCGCGCCGCATCCTCGTCGGGCTCGATCCCTTTGAGCATCCACAGCAGGTTCGCCGCGTGCGAGAATTTGGGGTTCGGCCGGACCAACTCCAGTCCGGTGCGGACGCGCTCGTAGTAGGCCAGCACCGTTGCGACGCGCGCGATGATGCGCATCGCCTTGCGATGTGCCGCCTCCAGCGACTTGTCCCAGCCGTCGGGATCGTGCGCGCTCATCGCGCTGACGGTGGTGCGCAGCATCGACATCGGCGAGGTCGTATGCGCCATCGTCGGCATGAGGTCCTCGATGAACTGCACGATCTCACGTTCCGTGACGAGCTGGTCGGTGAGAGCTTCGAGCTCGGGCTGGGTCGGCAAGTGGAGGTTGTGCAGGAGATAGATGACCTCTTCGAAGGTCGCGTTGGGTGCGAGGTCGTGGATGTCGTAGCCCACGTAGAAGAGTCGCCCCATCTTGCCGTCGATGTCCGAGATGGACGTCTGTGCGGCGATGACGTCCTCGAGTCCCTTGCCCATCGATAACCCTCCCCGGGTTCGTTCGTAGCGGTTCCGGGAGCAGCCCACGCGTGGTTCGCGCGACCGGCCTCATCCTAGCGCGCGGACAGAAGTGGCCGGACCGCTATGCCGGCACGGGGCGCCGGCCCCGGACCACGAACATCACGACGGTTCCGATCGAGGCGGCGATCGCGCCCCCGAGGAACGTCGCCTGGTTGTCGAATGCCGCGGCGATCAGTCCGCCCACGATGGGGCCCAGCGCGAAGCCCAGATCGACGAAGGAGGTGGTCGTGCCCAGCGCGGCACCCCGCTCGGCCGGCGCGGCTGCGTCCGCCGCCAGTGCCATGACCGCCGGGAAGGCGAGCGCCTGCCCGACCGCGAACACCATCGTGCCCGTCACCAGACCCGGTACCGAGCCGACGAGCCCTGCGATCGCGAGGCCCGTCGCGCTGAACCCGAGCCCGATGCGCGCGGTCCGTTCGTGCCCGACGAGGTCGGGGATGCGCGCGCCGAGCGAGCGGATCAACACGATCAAGGCGCCGTAGCCGAACATGATCGCGCCGGTGCCCTGCAGGCCAAGGTCGCGCACGTACAGGGGCAGGAACGTGAGGAAGCCGGCGAAGCCGAAGACGCTGGCGAACAGGAGCAGGCCCGGCCCGACCCCCGCCGGGTGCAAGTAGCGCCGGGCGCCCCGAGCCGCGGCGGGCGCGACGCCGGTCGGTCGTGTATCCGGGACGGCGGACCCCAGGGCAAGCGCCAGCATCGCGAGCGAGCCCGACAGCAGCCACACGGCGTCGTAGCCGAACCGGTCCAGGACCTGCTCGCCCAGCGGCGGCCCCAGCGAGAGGCCCATGTACAGCGACAGCGTGAAGAAGCTCATGGCTTCCGCCCGGCGCGCGGTCGGGGCGATGTCGTTGACGATGCTGACCGCCGCGACGAAGAACAGGGCCTCGCCGCCACCGGTGAGGAAGCGCAAGGCCACCAGCGGGACGAGGGAGTCTGCGAACAGCAACAGGAAGGATGCGGTGCCGACGATCCCTGCGCCGGCCACCAGCACGATGCGCCGGCCGCGCCGGTCGCTGAGCGCGCCGGCGAGTGGCCGCAGGAACAC
>JBKJXT010000131.1:0-3005 GCA_046716205.1 Actinomycetota bacterium | reverse complement strand
GGCCCGGCCCGATGCGACCTGGCGCGTAGCCTCGGCGCGCGCGGGCGACGCGCGCGGGTGGTGATCGGCCGAGCCGCTCAGAAGGATCGAAGCGAAGAGCTCAAGCTCGGAAGAGATCGTATCGGGGGTTCGGGCAGCAGAAGTGTGCTGCGGAAGCGCTTCAGCGCGCATGGCCCCTCCTCGGGTACGCCAGAAGAGTTGCGCTCCGCTTCGCTAACCCAGGCCGATCCCCCTGTTGCAGATGGAAACAATAGGAACATCAGTAACAAAGTCAAGCATCTGGGGCGCGCTCGGGATCAGACCTTTTTGATCGCGCCGGGCTGGTTTCAGACCTTCTTGATCGGCGCGTAGGCGAGCAAGAGCCTCTTCTGCCCCTCGTCGGCGAAGTGGATCGTGGCCTCGGCGTTGGACCCATGACCGCCCACCGCCACCACGATCCCCCGGCCGAACCGGTCGTGGAAGACCTCCTCGCCGACCGAGACCGACAGGCCCTCGCCCGGGCCGGCCTTGCCCCTCACGACCGCTCCCTGTGGCCGCGACTGGGCCTCGTCGCCCCCTTGCACCTCGACGAGGTTCTCGGGGATCTCGTGGAGGAAGCGCGACGGCGGGTTGTAGTTGGTGCCGCCCCACAGCGTTCGGCACCAGGCGTGGGTCAGGTACAGCTTCTGGCGCGCCCGGGTCAGACCCACATAGCAGAGCCGCCGCTCCTCCTCGAGCTGGTCGGGGTCGGTCATCGAGCGCATGTGGGGGAACACGCCCTCCTCGAGCCCGGTCAGGAACACCACGGGGAACTCCAGGCCTTTGGCGTTGTGCAGGGTCATCAGCGAGACGCGGCCCTCGTCGATCTCGGCGGCCTCGTCGGCTTCGCTCACCAAGGCCACCTGCTCGAGGAAGCCTCGGACGCCGCCCTCGGGGTTGTCCTCGACGTAGGAGGCCGCGACGCCGATCAGCTCCTGGACGTTCTCCAGGCGCCCCTGCGACTCGATCGTGCGGTCGGCCTCGAGGTCGCCGATGTAGCCGCTGCCCTCCATCGCTGCGGTCAGGATCGCGTCGGGCGGATTCTCGCTCTCGACCAGCTCGCGGAGCTTGCGCATCAGCGCGCCGAACTCCCCGACCGCCGACCGGGCGCGCGTCGCGAGCTCGAGGCTCTCGACGTTGTCGATGGCTTCGGTCATGTTCACGCCGGCGCCGCGCGCGTAGCGCTCGATCGCCTGCACGGTCGAGTCGCCGATGCCACGCTTGGGGACGTTGATGATGCGCTTGAGCGACACCTCGTCCGCGGGGTTGACCGACAGCCGCAGGTACGCCAGGGCATCCTTGACCTCCTTGCGCTCATAGAACTTCAGCGCGCCGACGACCCGGTAGCTGACGCCGAACCGTCCGAAGACCTCCTCGAGCGCGCGCGACTGGGCGTTGGTGCGATAGAAGACCGCAACGTCGCCGAGATGGATGTCGTCGTCCTCGCGGAGCCGCGCCACCTCGCGCGCCACGTACATCGCTTCGTCGGACTCGGAGTCGGCGTGGTAGCGCACGATCGCCGCACCTTCGTCCCCGGCGGTCCAGAGGTTCTTGGGTTTGCGCTGCACGTTGCGCGCGATGACCGCGTTCGCGGCGTTGAGGATCGTCTGGGTCGAGCGGTAGTTCTGCTCGAGCACGATGACGCGCGTGTCGATGAACTCGTCCTCGAACCGCAGCACGTTGCGGAAGTCGGCGCCGCGGAACGCATAGACCGATTGATCGGCGTCGCCCACCGCGCAGATGTTGCGGTCGTGTCCGGCGAGCAGGCGCGCCAGCTCGAACTGGGCCGCGTTGGTGTCCTGGAACTCGTCGATCAGCAGGTGCCGGAACTTCTGTTGCCAGGTCTCGAGCACCTCGGGGAACAGACGGAACAGATGCACGACGTTGAGGATCATGTCGTCGAAGTCCATCGCGTTGGCACGGCGCAGGCGCTGCTGATACTCGCGGTAGACGTCGGCGACCATCTTGTCGATGAAGTTCTCGGCGCGCTCGGCGAACGTTTCCTCGTCCACCATCTCGTCCTTGGCGCGCCCGATCGCCGCCTTGAACGTCTTGACCGGGAAGCGCTTGATGTCGATCTCTTGATCGCGGACGACGTAGCCGATCAGCCGATCCGAGTCGCCGCCGTCGTAGATCGTGAAGTTCGACGTGAAGCCCAGCCGCTGCGCCTCGCGCCGCAGGATGCGGCCACAGGCGGAGTGGAAAGTCATCACCCACATCGCCTGACCGAGCTTCTCGCCGACGAGCTGCCCGACGCGCTCGCGCATCTCCGCAGCGGCCTTGTTCGTGAACGTGATGGCCAGGATCGAGAACGGGGACACGTTGCGGGCGCGGATGAGGTAGGCGATCCGGTGCGTGGGCACGCGCGTCTTGCCGCTGCCGGCGCCGGCGACGATGAGCAACGGACCGCGCCCGTGCTCGACCGCTTCGCGCTGTTCCGGGTTGAGGCCGTCCAGCAGCTTGTCTACGAAGGGATCGGGTGCGCGCCCATAGGAATCGTCGAAGAGGGACTCGTTCACAGCGTCATTATCGCAGGCTTGACTGACCATATGAATCTTCATATGGTATCTGCATGGCGCGCAAGCAGGTGATCGTGCAACTCGACGACCAGTTGGTGAGAGACCTGGACGAGGTCGCTGCCCAGGAATCGATCAGCAGGAGTGAGGTCATACGGCGAGCGGCCAGGGTCTTCGTTACCGCGCGGCTCGAGGCGAGATGGGATCGCGAACACGAAGAGAGCTACCGCCGCATGCCGCAGGATCCGGCCGAGAACGCGGTCTACATGCGGCTCGCAGCGGAAGCGGTGGTCGCCTACGAGGCAGGTGAGAGCGGCGAAACGAGGTGACCTCTATTGGGCGGCGTTGGATGAGCCGGTCGGACGGAGACCGGTACTGATCGCTACGAGAACCGGTGTCCTCAGGCACCTGTCGCGCATCCTCGTCGCCCCCGTTTCGCGCAACATCCGGGGGCTACACTCCGAGATCATC